>JAGQUE010000031.1 GCA_020438665.1 Nocardioidaceae bacterium
TCACCGTCGGGTTGGTGAACGCCAGCAGCGACGGGGCGTGGGCCAGGATGCCGCCGATGTACCAGCGGGCGATGTCGGAGAGTCCGGCATAGCCGGTCTCGTCATAGAACAGCGGCGAGCCGTCCTTCCACAGCGACTGGTGCACGTGCATCCCCGAGCCGTTGTCTCCGAAGATCGGCTTGGGCATGAACGTGACCGTCTTGCCGTTCTCCCACGCGGTGTTCTTGATGAGGTACTTGAACTTCATCACGTCGTCCGCGGCCTTGAGCAGCGTGTCGAACTTGTAGTTGATCTCTGCCTGGCCCGCGGTGCCGACCTCGTGGTGGGAGCGCTCGACGAGCAGGCCGCTGGCCTCGAGGTTCTTGACCATCTCATCGCGCAGGTCGCCGTAGTGGTCATAGGGCGCGACCGGGAAGTAGCCGCCCTTGAAGCGGGTCTTGTAGCCGCGGTTGTTCTCCACGGCGCCGGAGTTCCACCAGCCCTCGACGGAGTCGATGTGATAGAAGCCCTCGTTGGCGCCGGTGGAGTAGCGCACCGAGTCGAAGATGTAGAACTCGGCCTCGGGGGCGAAGAACGCGGTGTCTGCGATGCCCGTGGTGGCGAGATAGGCCAGCGCCTTGCGCGCGATGTTGCGCGGGTCGCGGGAGTAGGCCTCACCAGTGATCGGGTCGTGGATGAAGAAGCTCAGGTTGAGCGTCTTGGCGGTTCGGAAGGGGTCCACGAACGCGGTGCTCGGGTCCGGGAACAGTGCCATGTCCGACTCGTTGATGGCCTGGAAGCCACGGATCGAGGAGCCGTCGAAGGCCAGCCCGCTCTCGAACACCGACTCGTCGAACGAAGACACCGGCACGGTGAAGTGCTGCTCGATCCCAGGCAGGTCGACGAAGCGCACGTCGACCATCTCGACGCCTTCGTCCTTGATGAACTTCAGCAGCTCTTCGCTGTTTGCGAACATGCGTCCTCCTTGGCCGCGCAGGGTCGCGACCGGCAGGTCAGGGTGAATGGACCGGTGCGACGCTGCGCCGGTGCCCCGACGCTATGCCGAGGCAGTTTCTCGACCGTATCCGGTTTGTTTCCGCCGTGTAACGCGTCCTCAGCGACGAGACGGCGGCCGGGCTGGGCGTCGTACGACGGACCGGTAGCCTGACGCGGTGACGACGACCGAGCTCGAGACCGCCTCCTGGGTACGCCGGGGGCTGGCCCTGCTGGTCGACTGGATCGCGTCCACCCTCGTGGTGATCGCGATCCTGGGCTTCGCGACCTATCGTGACGACCCGACCGCGGGGTTCGTGGTGCTGGGCGTCTATGTCCTCGAGAACACGCTGTTCACGGCGGTCGGGGGCGGCTCGTTCGGTCAGCTCGCCACCGGCCTGCGGGTCATCCGGGCGGACGGCTCGGGCCGCACCCTCGACGTCATCCCGGCGTTCGTGCGCAGCCTGCTGATCGCGCTGGTGATCCCGCCGCTGGTCTTCCGGCCGGACGGCCGGGGGCTGCACGACCTGGCGGTCGGATCTGTGACCGTTCCGTTGCCGAAACGACGTTGAGTCTCAGGCCGTGGGGGGACAATGGCGGGTGTTCCTGCTTTCTAGCGTGAAGGTCCAACCCCATGCGTACTGCCCGTTCCCGCCGTCTCGTGGCCGCCGTGGCCGCTCCTCTGCTCGTCGTGAGCCTCGCCGCGTGCGGTTCCGACAAGGGCAGTGACAAGACCGCCGCCGCGGGGGACTCCTCCGCGTCGGTCGATCCCGAGCCGAGCACACCCGACCTCAAGGCCGGCGAGGAGATCGACCCCGCCACTTTCCTCGCCCAGGTCAAGTCGGGCGTCCAGGGCGCCACGACCTCGACGACCAGCATGAAGATGTCCGTCAGCGGCATGGAGATCACCATGCAGGGCCAGGTCGACTACACCGCCGACCCGGTCGAGATGGCCATCACGATGACCATGCCCATGCTCGGTGAGGACCCGATGGACATGCGGATCGTCGACGGCTTCGCCTACATGAACATGGGGGCGTTGACCCAGAACAAGTTCGTCAAGAGCGCTCTCGACGACCCCAACGGCGCGCTCGGCGACATGACCGGCCTGGCCGACTCGATGGACCCCGCGAAGTCGCTGGAGAACTTCTCCGCCGGCTTCGACAAGGTGGTCTATGTCGGACAGGAGTCGGTCGACGGGGTCGACGCCGGCCACTACCAGCTGACCGTCGACACCACCAAGATCGGCAGCGCGCTGAGCGAGCTGGGCGCCGCGGGCGCCGACCCGAGCGGCCTCGGTCTGCCCGACACGCTCACCTATGACGTGTGGCTCGACTCCGACAGCCGGATGACCAAGTCGGTCATCGATCTCGGCGACCTCGGCTCCATGGAGATGACCGCGTCCAACTGGGGCGAGCCGGTCGACATCCAGGCCCCGTCGGCCGACCAGATCACCGACATGCCGGGGTTCGGCGACATGACCGGCCAGGGCTGACCCGCGAGGGGCGCGTGGGGCGCTCAGCGCCCCCGCATCGCCTGGCGCATGCCCTTCATGCTCGTCGGCACGGGGCCCTTGGGGACGGGCATGGTGGGGCGTACGGCGTCCAGCGCCTTGAGCCGGTTGACGATGTCGGTGATCTGACCCGGCTTGACGGCCTTGGGCAGCTTGGTCACCGTCGTGGCCAGCTTGGGCAGCTTCACCTGGCCCTCGTCGTTGCCCACGATGAGCTCGTGGACGGGGGTGTCGCCGACGACTCGCTCGTGCTTCTTGCGCTCCGAGGTGAGCAGCGAGCGGAGCCGGTTGGCATTGCCCTCGCCGACCAGGACGATCCCGGGAGGGCCGATGACCCGGTGGACCATGTCCTGCTGCCGGTTGAAGGCGACCGGCATCTCCTCGGTGATCCAGCCGCGGCGAAGCACCCCGAGGGCGGCCAGCGCCGCTCCGGGCTGGCCCTCCATCTGGCTGAACGCGGCCTTCTGGGCGCGTCGCGAGAACACCAGCAGCGCGGCGGCGAGGCCGAACATGATCGCGCCGATGACGATCATGATGATCTTGAAGACGCTGAGGTTCTGGGGCGGGATCACCCAGAAGAGCCCGGCGCCGACCACGGCGCCGACGAGGAACCACAGCAGGGTCCAGAGCCCGATGCGAGGGTCGGTGCGCTTGGCCACCCGGTAGGTCTGGCGGTACTGCTTGATCCAGCCGTTCTTCTTGGCCGGTGCGGTGGTCGACATGGCGGTCGGTGCCCTCTTCGTGTGGGGGACGGGGTGATCAGTGGGACGCGACCCGAGCGTCCATGGCCTGACGGTACAGGCGTCCGGCGCGGTAGGACGAACGGACCAGGGGGCCTGACATCACCCCGGCGAAGCCGAGGTCGGTGGCCTCGGCGGCGAGCTCGACGAACTCCTCGGGCTTGACCCACCGCTCGACGGGATGATGGCGGGCACTGGGGCGCAGGTACTGGGTGATGGTCACCAGCTCACACCCCGCCGCGTGCAGGTCGGCCAGTGCCACCGAGACCTCCTCGCGGGTCTCACCCATCCCGAGGATCAGGTTGGACTTGGTCACCAGCCCCGCCGCCCGGGCAGCGGTGAGCACCCCCAGCGACCGCTCATAGGTGAACGCCGGCCGGATCCGCTTGAACAACCGCGGCACCGTCTCGACGTTGTGGGCCAACACCTCCGGCGCGGAGTCGAAGACCTCCGCCAACAGCTCGGGGCGGCCGTTGAAGTCCGGGATCAGGTTCTCCACCCCCGTCCCCGGGTTCAGCTCATGGATCACCCGCACCGTCTCGGCATACAGCCAGGCCCCACCATCGGGCAGGTCATCACGCGCGACCCCGGTGATCGTGGCATAGCGCAACCCCATCGACCGGACACTCTCGGCGACCCGACGCGGCTCGTCACGATCCAACGCCTGGGGCCTGCCGGTGTCGATCTGACAGAAGTCGCACCGCCGGGTGCACTGGTCACCGCCGATCAGGAACGTGGCCTCACGGTCCTCCCAACACTCGAAGATGTTGGGACACCCCGCCTCCTGACACACCGTGTGCAGGCCCTCACCCTTCACCAGCCCCGCCAGCTCGGTATAGGCCGGACCCATCCGCGCCCGCGTCTTGATCCACTCCGGCTTCCGCTCGATCGGGACCTCCGCGTTGCGCGCCTCGATCCGCAACAGCCTGCGACCATCAGAAGACACACCAGAAGACGTCACGGGGTCCAACCTTACGTGCGGGGCGTGAGCAGTTCGATGCGCGGATGGTGGGCCGGCTCGGGCTTGGCGTCATAGTCGGGCGTGGCCTGGTAGGGCTGCCACGCGAGGTAGGTCTCGAGGTGGCGCTGCACGGCCGGCAGCACCTCGGGGATGGTCACCCGCCGGCCGAGCTCGACGCTCAACGAGGTGACGCCGGCGTCGTCGATCCCGCAGGGGACGAACCGGTCGTACCAGCCCAGGTCGACGTCGCAGTTGAGCGAGAAGCCGTGCATGGTGACGCCCCGCGAGACGCGGATCCCGATGGCCGCGAGCTTGCGCTCCGGGCCGCGGTCGTCGGCGCGCATCCAGACCCCGGAACGGCCGGGGACGCGGGCGGTCTCGACGCCGAAGTCACGGCAGGTGGCGATCAGCGCCTCCTCGACGCGGCGGACATAGTCGACCACCTTCACGTGGTCGGGCAGTCGCACGATGGGATAGCCGACGAGCTGGCCGGGGCCGTGGAACGTGATCTTGCCGCCGCGGTCGACGGCGATCACCGCGGCGGCACCGGGGTCCGCCGGGTATTCGTGGGCGTCCGTGCGCTTGCCGGCTGTGAAGACCGGTGGGTGCTCCAGCAGCAGGACCGTGTCGGGGCGTGACCCCGCGACCACGCCGGTGTGGACCTCGCGCTGGAGGTCCCAGGCGGCGAGGTAGTCAACGGCCTCCTCGGCGAGGCCGGCCACGCGGAAGTCCAGGGCGGTCACCCGGTCGAGGATACCCGCGGGTCGGCTGTGGATGGCCGCCGCCAGGCGGGCGTGGGATCGGGCAGGCTGAGGCGGTGCGCCACGCCGGACCGCCCCTGCCACGCCCGCGCCGAGCCATCCTGCTGCTCGCGCTCTCCCTCGGGTCGCTGGCCGTCGCCCTGGTCGCGCTGCTGGCGGTGCTCCACGCGAGGGTGGCGCCGGCCGATCCGGCCATGACGGCGCACTCGTCGACCGGCTCGGGCAGGACGCCCGACGCGGTCGCCGTCCTTCGTGGCTGGGACGCCCGCCGCGCCACGGCGTGGGCCGACGGCGACGCCGCGGCGCTGGCGGCGCTCTATGTGCCCGGTTCCGGCGCCGGGGCAGCCGATCTGACGCTGCTGCGGCGCTACGCCGACCGGGGGCTGCGGGTGCGTGGCATGACCATGCAGCTGCTGAGGGTCGACGTACGCCGGGAGTCGCCGGACCGCCTGCGGCTGCTGGTGACCGACAGGCTCACGGGGGCTGTCGCCACGAGGGGAGGCACTCGGCTCGACCTCCCGGGTGATGTCGCCTCTCGTCGGTGGCTGACGCTGCGTCGTGTCGACGGGGTCTGGCTGGTCGACCGCGTCTGGGACTAGTCAGCCTGCGGGCTGCTGAATGCCGGCTGCGATGACCGCCGCGACGTCCGGGTCGCGGAAGCTGAACCCCGCGTCGAGCAGCGCCTGCGGCCGCGCGTTGACCGAGCCGAGCAGCTCAGGGGCGAGCCGACCCGCCGCGGGCCGGAGCACGAAGGCCGGGGCCGGCAGGAGCGCCCGTCGGTGGACGGCCTTGGCCAACGCCTGCGTGAACTCGGCGTTGGTCGGGGTGTCGGGGCAGCAGAGGTTGACCGGTCCCGAGACTCCCTCGGTCTCGGCCAGGAACACCACCCCGTCGACCCAGTCGCGCAGCGAGATGACCGGGAAGTACTGCCCCCCGTCACCCAGCTTGGCCCCCAGGCCCGCCTTGAACAGCAGGAGCAGCTGCTTGAGCGGGGCACTGGTGCGGTCGAGGACGGGCGCCGTGCGCAGCACACAGACCCGGGCGCCGGCTCCGCTCGCCGGCAGTGCCGCCTCCTCCCAGTCGCGGGCCACCGACGTCAGCAGGGCGTCACCGCGGCTGTCGGACGACTCGGTCAGCGGCTCTGCGCCGTGGTCACCATAGAAGGAGATGCCGTTGCCGGCCAGATAGGTCGCGTGGCCACCGCTCGTCGCGATGGCCTCAGCCAGGACGCGGGTGGTGGTGACGCGGCTGGTGCGTACGGCGTCGGCCCACTTCTGGGAGTGGGGGTTGCCGACCAGGGGAGCGCCGGCGAGGTTGACCACCACGTCGGCCGACCCGACCAGGTCGCGGTCGACCAGGCCGGCGTAGGGGTCCCACCGCGACTCGTCGGCACCGGCGGCCTCGCCTCGGGTCAGCCGGATCACCTCGTGACCGCGCTGGCGCAACGCCTGCGTCAGCGCCGTCCCGAGCAGCCCGGAGGCACCACCGATGACGACCTTCACCTGGAGCTCCTCCTCGGTCGCGACGTCGTCACACGTCGAATTGGGCCGCCTCCAGCCGTGTCTTGACGTCGGTCAGGAAGCGGGCGGCGTCGGCGCCGTCGACGAGTCGGTGGTCATAGGTCAGGGCCAGATAGACCATCTGGCGCACCGCGATCGTCTCGCCGAGGTTGGGGTCGCTGATCACGACGGGTCGCTTGACGACGGTCCCCGTGCCGAGGATCGCCACCTGCGGCTGGTTGATGATCGGGGTGTCGAAGAGCGCGCCGCGGCTCCCGGTGTTGGTCAGCGTGAAGGTGCCGCCCGACAGCTCGTCGGGCGTGATCTTGTTGCTGCGGGTGCGGTCGGCGACGTCGGCGATCTTGCGAGCCAGCCCGGCGATGGACAGGTCGCCGGCGTCCTTGATGACCGGGGTCAGCAGGCCCTTCTCGGTGTCGACGGCGATCGCGAGGTTCTCCTTGTCGAAATAGGTGACCTCGCCCTTCTCGGTGTCGATCGCCGCGTTGAGCGACGGGTGCTGCTTGAGCGCGTCGATCGCCGCCTTGGCGAAGAAGGGCATGAACGACAGCTTGACGCCCTCGCGGGTGGCGAAGTCGGCCTTGATGGAGTCACGAAGCCGCGAGATCGCCGTGACGTCGACCTCGACGACCGTGGTGAGCTGGGCGCTGACCTGGAGCGACTCGACCATGCGCGACGCGATCACCTTGCGGAGCCGGGACATCGCCACGGTCTGCCCGCGCAGCGGCGAGGCCTCGGCGGCGGGTGTCGCCGCGGCCGGTGCGGCGGGCGCAGCGGTCTCGGGGGCGGCCTCGGGCTCGGGCTGGCGCTGGGCCTCGGCGGCGGCCAGCACGTCCTGCTTGCGGATGCGGCCACCGACCCCGGTGCCCTTCACCGACGCAAGGTCGATGTTGTTCTCGGCGGCCAGCTTTCGCACCAGCGGCGTGACGTACGGCGCGCCGTCGGTGGCCGGAGCCTCGGCGGCAGGTGCCGCCGCCGGGGCGGGAGCGGGCTTGGGTTCGGGCTTGGGCTCCGGTTTCGGTTCCGGCTTGGGCTCGGCCTTGGGTTCCGGCTTGGGCTCGGGCTTGGGTTCCGGCTTGGATTCGGGGGCAGGCGCGGCCGCGGGGGCCGAACCGGCCTCACCGATCTTGGCAAGTTCGCCACCCACGGAGACGACGTCGTCC
>JAGQUE010000387.1 GCA_020438665.1 Nocardioidaceae bacterium
CGCGTCGCCAAGTACAACCAGCTCCTCCGCATCGAGGGTGAGCTGGGCGACGCGGCCCGCTATGCCGGCTCCGGCGCGTTCCCTCGGTTCAAGCGCTGACGCTTGCCATGATGGGTCGGTGACCCGTCCCGGCCGACCGCATTCCGGCCCGGGCCGCTCCAGGCGGCCCGGGGACCGGGGCATCCCCCGACTGTCGTCCGGGTCGGCCCCGGAGGTCCCCGTCCAGCGGACCCCGACGCCCCGGACCAGGTCGCGGTTCACCGGACGAGCGGTCCTGCTCGGGCTCGTGCTGACGGTCCTGGCGATCTCCTATGCCTCATCGATGCGCGCCTATCTCCAGCAGCGCGCCCACATCGAGGACCTCCAGGCCCAGATCTCCCAGACCAAGGGCGCCATCGCCCAGCTCGAGCGCGAGAAGGCCCGCTGGGACGACCCCTCCTATGTCAAGGAGCAGGCGCGACTGCGCTTCGGCTATGTCGACCCCGGCGAGACGAGCTGGCAGGTGCTCGACTCCACCGGGCAGCCGATCGGTGACGAGCCCACCCTCAACAACCCCGATGACGTGATCCCGCAGCAGCCCACGCCGTGGTGGGACAAGGCCTGGGGCTCCGTGGAGCTCGCCGGCGACCCGCCGCCGATCCCCGACCCGCCGGCCACCAAGGTCGGCAAGCCCGCCGACAAGATCACCTCGTCGGGGCCGCAGTGACCGGTGGTCCTGTGATCGACCCGGTCGACGAGGCTGCCGTCGCCGCTCAGCTCGGCCGGCCTCCACGAGCCGTCCACGCCGTCGGCCATCGCTGCCCGTGCGGTCGTCCCGACGTCGTGGTCACCGAGCCACGGCTGCCCGATGGCACGCCGTTCCCCACGACCTTCTATCTCACCTGCCCCCGCGCCGCCTCGCGCATCGGCACCCTCGAGGGGTCCGGACTCATGCGAGAGATGCAGGACCGGCTCGCCCAGGACCCCGCCCTGGCGGCGTCGTACGCCGCGGCGCACGACGCCTTCCTGGCCGCCCGGGCTGAGCTCGGCGACGTCCCCGAGATCGACGGCATCTCGGCCGGCGGCATGCCCGACCGGGTGAAGTGTCTCCACGTGCTCGCCGCCCAGTCCCTCGCGCAGGGTCCCGGGGTCAACCCGCTGGGCGACGAGGTCCTCGACGCGCTCGGCGCGTGGTGGGCCGAGGGCTCCTGCGTCGACCCGGGGGAGACACCGTCGCGATGAGTGGCGTCATCGCCGCGGTCGACTGCGGCACCAACACCATCAAGCTGCTGATCGGCGAGCTGCCTCGGGTCGACGTGCGCGAGTCCCGCACCGTCCGGCTCGGCCAGGGGGTGGACACCTCGGGCCGGCTGGCCGACGAGGCGCTCGGGCGCGCGTTCGCCGCGATCGACGACTACGCCGTGCTGGTCGCGCAGCACCCGGTCGAACGCATCCGCTTCTGCGCGACCTCCGCGACACGCGACGCCGCCAACGCCGACGTGTTCGCCGCCGGGGTCAGGGCCCGGCTCGGCGTCGAGCCCGAGGTCGTCACGGGCGACGAGGAGGCACTGCTCAGCTTTGACGGGGCGGTGCGCAACCTGCGCGAGGAGCCGGCGGAGCCCGTGCTGGTGGTCGACATCGGGGGCGGCTCCACCGAGCTGGTGCTGGGACGCCGGGCCGACGCCGCCACGGGGCCGCGCTCGATCGTCGAGTCCGCGGTGTCTCTCGACATCGGGTCGGTCCGGCTGTTCGAGCGGCATCTCCACACCGACCCACCCACGGCCGCCGAGGTGGCCGCGTGCGTCGCCGATGCCGAGGCCGCCCTCCACACGTCGCCTGTCGACCTGGGGGCGGCCCGCACCGTGGTGGGGGTCGCGGGCACGATCCTCACGATCTGTGCCGGCGTCCTCGACCTGCCCGCCTATGACGCGACCCGCACCGACCAGGCCGTCATCCCCGTGGCGGCGGTCCACGCCTTCGTCGACCGGTTGTTGCGCCATATCATCAATCCCTTCGACAAGTTCGGCCGCTACCTGGCGCTGGCCCTGAACGCGCCGGCGGCCTACCACCTGCTGGAATGGCTGACCGGCG
>JAGQUE010000388.1 GCA_020438665.1 Nocardioidaceae bacterium
ACCAGCCCGCTGCCCACGCCGATCTCGACGCCCGTTGCTGTCGTGGTCGTGGTGACGGTTCCTCAAGGTAGGTGGTCGAACCCTCACTTACCTCGGTGAACTCCGCACGGTAAGTGAGGGCGTCCCTACCTACCTTGATGAACCGTCACCACCGGCAGCCCCCGCATCAGCCGCTCGTCGTGGGGCGGCCGGGGACGCTGACGTCGTAGGTCTGGGCGTCGTAGCCCAGCAGGGCCTGAAGCACGGTGGCCTTCTCGGCGGACTGGTCGGCGCTCCCCCACACCACCGTGCGGCCGTCGCGCAGCACCAGCGAGATCTGGTCGACGCTGCGAGCCTCGAGGTGGTCCACGCGGCGCGCGAGATCGCTGGGCATCGCCGCGAGTACGCCGGCCACCTCGCGGCGGACCGAGGCGGACGCGTCGGCCTCGAGCTGGACGTCGGGGAGGTCGCGGGGCCGGCCGGGATAGGTGCGGAAGAACACCCCCTCGGCGTCCATCCCCCGGAGCGTCCCGTCGACATCGACCACCGCCACCGCGGTGCGCTCGGACACGTCGATCCGCAGCCTGTCGGGCCACACCCGGGTGACGTCGGCCGACGCGACGGGCGTCAGCGCCTCGACGCGGTCACGGATGGCGTTGAGGTCGACCCGCGCCAGCGGCTCGCCCGTGGGTACGGCGGCCGCGCGCTCGACCTCCGCCGCGCTGAGGTAGCCCGTGCCGTCGACCGTGACGCCCTTGAGGGCGAGCACCGAGCTGAAGAACACCAGCCAGACCGCGGTCGAGAGCAGACCGACGACCACGACGGCGGCCAGCACCCAGCGCCACACGCCCCAGCGGCGACGCCACTGGCGCCGGGCGAAGCGACGACGAGTGCGCTCCTCGGAGCTGAGCCGCTCACGCGCCACGGGCCGGGTCCTCCGCGAGCAGGGCCAGCACCTGCGGGCCGACGCGCGTGATCGTGCCCGCGCCGAGCGTCAGCACGAGGTCGCCGGGCCGGGCGGCGGCCACCAGGGCGGCCGCGACGTCGTCGAGGTCGGGCACGTAGTGGACCCGGTCGCCGGCCAGCGGGACCGCGTCGGCGACCAGGGCCCCGGTGACGGCGGGGTCGGCCTCCTCGCGGGCGAGATAGATGTCGGTGACCACCACCTCGTCGGCCGCCCCGAGCGCCCTGCCCATCTCGGCGCCGAAGATGCGGGTGCGCGAGACCAGGTGGGGCTGGAACGCGACGATCAGCCGCCCCTCCCCCACGACCGCGCGCGCCGCCTGCAGGTCGCCCGCGATCTCCTGGGGGTGGTGGGCATAGCTGTCATAGACGCGGACGCCGGCGGCCTCGCCCTTGGGCTCCATGCGGCGCGCGGTCCCGGCATAGGACGCGAGCCCAGCCAACAAGGGGCTGGCGTCGTAGCCCAGGCCGAGACCCACCGCGAGGGCCGCGGCCGCGTCGACGAGGTAGTGCCGGCCAGGGATCTGGAGCATGAGCCGACCAGCGTCCCCGAGGCCGAGTGACGCGTCGCCGGCGACCAGGCCGGCCGAGGACCGGCGGCCTTCGAAGCGCAGGTCGACCAGGCGCAGGTCGGCGTCCCCGGACTCCCCGACGCCGATGACGCGCAGTCCCCGCGCCCGGGCCTGAACGGCGAGGTCGGCCGCGCCCGGGTCGTCCACACAGCAGACCAGGAAGCCTGCCGGGTCGATCCGGTCGAGGAAGGAGGCGAAGGCGCCGCGATAGGCCTGCTCGGTGCCGAAGTGGTCGAGGTGG
The DNA here is from genome assembly GCA_020438665.1 of Nocardioidaceae bacterium. Next base: position 1,756 of record JAGQUE010000388.1, read on the forward strand.
TCGGCCTCCACGTTGGTCACCACGGCCGCGAACGGCGCATAGACCAGGAACGCCCCGTCACTCTCGTCGGCCTCGGCCACGAACAGGTCGCCG
>JAGQUE010000389.1 GCA_020438665.1 Nocardioidaceae bacterium
CCATCCGGCGGGGCCACCGGCATGCCCGGACCACGACTAGCTGGTGTCCCCGACGCGGCAGGCGCGTCCGCCCGCACCAGCCATGTAAACCGCGGGTGGAGCGGCTGGTCCTTCCGTGCTCGCATGCGGCTTGGGCTCAGATCGCGGGCCGGCGTGGGGCTCGTCCTGGGCGCTTTGGCAGCGGCGACCGGTTGCTCAGGAGACTCCGACAGCGCGCACCGGGACGTCGAGGTTGTCCATGTAGCCCCGAAGCGCTCGGCCCACTCGATGATCCCGGGCGTCGCTCGGCTCGACCGCGGAGGGCGGCGTGGGGTCTGGCCGACCGAAAGCCGCCCGCGGCCCGCGCGGGCTCGCTAGCATCGGCGTTCCCCCAGGCCGATCAGGGAGACACCTCGTGACCGACGCACACCTCGCGGAGCGCCGCGTGGCCTATGACGGTCTCGACGCGCAGGCGGCCGCGACGGCAGCGGCCCTGGCCGAGTGCCCCCGGTGCGCGGCGCCGCTCACGCTGGACGGCGCACTGCCCGAGGACCCCTCGAGCGACACCGCGATCGCGCCTCCTGGCGTCGTCCGACACGAGGCGATCCCCGGGTCGTGGGTGTTCCGCACCGAGGTGGGCCGGGTGACGACCCAGGTCGTGACGACCTCCTGCCTCACCTGCCAGGCAACCTGCCTGGTGGCGACCAGCCACGACGAGTGGCAGCCGGCGCGCTGGGTCGCGCTCGAGCCGCTGGTCGTCGTGCTGCCCGACCTGGGCGACGACCACGCCGCTGCAGGTGGTGCCACGCCCTGAGACCAGGCCCGATGTCCGATCGGACATCGTTGGCCGATTCCCCGGCGGCGGGGAGCGCAGCGTCGCTAGAGTCGAAGGACTCCAGCCCCCCGGGAGGTCTTTCGTGTTCCGCCGTCTCATCACGCTGTCCGTCGCCGCCGCGCTCGCCGTCGGCCTCAACGCCGGTGCCGCCTTCGCGGACCACCCGCGCACCTACCTCGGCCCCGGCGCCGCGGGTGTCCATGACATCAAGGACAAGGCGCTGATCCGCCCCTCCAAGTGGGGCTTCATCTTCATCGCGGGCCAGCAGGACAGCCACCTCACGATCACCTTCGACAAGGACGCCAACACGCTGACCTATGTCGACACCGGCACGGCCGAGCTGATCAAGTGGCCGGCGCGTTGCACCCCGTTGACGGTCGACCAGGGCGTCGCCGCCACGTGCACGATCCCGCCGCGCTTCGAGACCAAGCGCATGTTCGTCCAGGTCTGGCCGCGCCTCGGCAACGACTATGTCGACGGCAGCACGCTGCCCAAGCGGTTCCGGCTGTGGGTGCTCGCGGACGCCGGCCACGACGAGTTCTATGGCGGCGACGGCGCCGACTTCTTCAACGGCGCCAAGGACGCGGACATCGCGTACGGCGGTCTCGGCAAGGACTGGCTGCGCACCGGCCCCGGTGACGACCAGCTGTGGGGCGGCGACGACAAGGACCGCCTGTCGTGTGCGGAAGACCGCGACACGGCCCACGCCGACGACCTCGACACCTTCTACCAGTGCGAGACGATCGTCGGCGACGAGACCTCGCCCCGCCCCAACGCCGTCTGACTGCTCAGCCCTCGACGCGCTGCCGTGCCACGCTGTCCCGTTTGGCGGCGATCACCTGACGATGCTCGGGCAACGCGGCGTCGAGCAGGTCCTCGAGCATGCCCAGGACGCGGTGACGCGCCCGCGGCAGGTCACCGCCGTAGTGCACGATCTCGTCCACCGCGACGTCGAGCAGGTCGGCCAGGCGGGGCGGGCGGTGGCGCACCCGGACCTTGCCGTCGTCATCGAGCAGGGTGGGCGAGAGCGCGGGCCGTCGTACGACGAGCCGAAGCAGGGTGTGCAGGTGGTCGACGCACTGCAGCGCCGTCGTGGGGTCGTTGACCCCGGGTGAGAGGCCCCGCTCGGCGATGTCGACGAGCTGCCGGAAGCCGAACCCCGGATCCTGGCGCATCGTCCGCTGGCGGCCGAGCGAGAAGGCGCTGCGCAGCGACGCCACCTCCGAGGGGTCGAGCTCACGGTCGGCGTGGACGAGTGCGAGGGGCTGCCCGTCGGCGACGAAGCGTCCCATGTCGACGGTCACGTCGATCCACCCGTCGAGGGCGGCCAGCCGGTGGACGAGATCGGTGAGCGCGATGAACTCGACGACACCGTGGCGACCGGGGATGGCCAGCGTCGCGGTGCGGGTGCGGGGCTCGGGGTCGGCGTGGGCACTGGCTTCCGGCAGCCGTTGGCCGTCCTCGGAGTCGGGATCGCCGAACAGGGACACCAGCTCGTCTCGGGTGCCGTCGGCGATCTGGAAGATCACCTGCGTCATCTGGATCGACCGGGTGATCCACTGGATGAAGGCCAGGAACGTCGCGATGCTCGCCATGACGAGCAGGAAGGCGACCGACACCGAGACCTGGGGCACGAACTCGTCCTGCGACGACGAGGAGCTGCGCACGGACCGGAGCACGATCAGCGCGAACGTGAAGGTGGCGACGAAGACGCCCAGCGTGGCCTGGGTCAGCCGCTGCTGGAGGAAGCCCTGGAGGGCCCGCGGCGTGAACTGGGTGCTGGCCAGCTGGAGCACCACGATGGTGATGGAGAAGACCAGGCCGGTCACCGAGATCATCGCCGTGGCGATCGTGCTCAGCAGCGTGCGAGCCGCGGAGGCACCACCCCCGAAGAAGACGGTCGTGTCGTGGGTGAGCCGATCATCCAGCAGAGGCAGCAGGATCCCGGCGACCACGGACGCCACCGTGATCGCCAACGGCAGCACCCAGAACGGACCGGTCAGGGCGCTCCACAGGCGCAGCGCTCGCCCCGGCGACCGGTCGGCCTCACCGCCCGGCCCGGTCACGATGCGAGGGTGTCGAGCACCTTGCCGACCACGACAGGATCGGTTCCCGGATTGACGAAGATCATCCGCAGCACCGGCTCGCCCCTCCAGCGGGTCGGGATGCACAGCACCTGACCGCTGATGGCCTGCTCGTGCGACCAGGCGGCATAGTCCTCGGCTGTCCACCCCGGCCGGTCGAAGAGCAGGACCGACAGCTCGGGGCCACTCAGCAGCCGCAGCGTCGGGCGGCTCCGGATGTCCTCGGCGACGATGCGGGCGGTCGTCAGGCACTGCTCGACCGCCTGGCGATAGCGGTCGGTCCCGTGCGTCGCGAGGCTGAACCACAGCGACAGCCCGCGCGGCCGCCGCGACAGGTGGATCGCCATGTCGGCGGGGTTCCACTCGGCCTGGTTGGCGACGTCGAGATAGCTCGCGGTCTGGCGGTGGGCCGCCCGGGCCAGCTCGGGCCGGCGATAGAGCAGCGCGCAGGCGTCGTACGGCGCGAATAGCCACTTGTGCGGGTCGACGATGAACGAGTCGGCGTCCTCGATACCGCGATAGAGGTGGGCCACGCTGGGGGCGAGGATCCCCGCGCCGCCATAGGCGCCGTCGACGTGGAGCCACACGTCGCGCCGACGGCACTCCGCGGCGACCCCGGCGATGTCGTCGACGATGCCGGCGTTGGTGGTTCCAGCTGTCGCGGTGACGGCGAAGACCCGTGACCCCTCGCGATCGAGCACGGTCGCGAGCTCGCCCCCGGTGAGCCGGCCGCGCTCGTCTCCAGGAACGGTGACGATGTCGACGCCCATCACCCGAGCGTTGGACCGGACCGAGGAGTGTGCCTCCTCGGTGCAGGCCAGCAGCCAGCCCCCCTCGGGCACCTTGGGCAGCCCCGCCTCGAGCCGCCGCTGCTCGGCGGTGTGGCGCGCCGCGACGAGCGCGGACAGGTTGCCCATCGTGCCGCCGGCGACGAAGACACCCCCGGCGGTCTCGGGCCAGCGGAGCAGCGAGGCGATCCAGGCGAGCACCTGGTTCTCGGCGTGGATCGCTCCGGCGCCGACCTCCCAGAGCCCGGCGAAGATGTTGGACGCACTCGTCGCGAGCTCGAACGCCGCAGCCGACCGCGTCGGCGCCGACGGCACATAGGCGAGGTTCATCGGGTCGTCCTGGGACCGGGTGGCCGGCACCAGGACGTCCTTGAAGATCTCGAGTGCCCGATCGGCGCCGATCCCATGGTCGCTGATGGTGCGTCCCATCGCCGCCTCGAGCTCGGCGGCGGGTCGCGCGGTGGTCAGCGGGTCACTGCGCCGGAAGACGCGGCTCGTCGCCCAGGACAGGACGGCGGCCACTCCTTCGGACTCGTCGCCCCACACGGTCGGCCTCGCAGACCCAGGAGTGCTCATGAGGTCAGCATGCCTCCTGGCCGCAAAGCCCGTCACGTCCGCCACCGCGTTGACCCGCGGCTAAGTGCGGCCCAAGTCCGCCCCAAGTGCGCACATCGAGTCTGTGGACCGGACACCAACCACGAACCAAGGAGACCCCACCATGTCCGGTCTGCTGTATCGCCTCGGCCGCGGCTCCGCGGCCCACCCGTGGCGCACGATCTGCGCCTGGGTGGCGATCGCCATCACCACCGTCGCCCTGGCCACCGCCTTCGGCGGCGACCCCCACGACGACTACAACGTCCCCCAGGCTGCCGCCCAGGACGGCCTCGACCTGCTCCGAGAGCATCTGCCCTCGGCCGGGTTCGCCACCGCCCAGGTCGTGGTGCACGACCGCGAGGGCGGTCACCTGGACCAAGGCGTGCTCGGTGCCCTCGCCGCCTCGCTCGGCGCCATGCCGCACGCCCTCTCGGTGGCCCCGCCCCAGGTGTCCACGGACGGCGACACGGCGCTGCTGTCGGTCGGCTACGACGCCGAGGTCACCGACCCCGACCTGATGGGCAACCTGGCTCCGCTCGAGAGGGCGATCGCCCCGACCCAGGAGCTCGGTCTCCAGGTCGAGCTGCGTGGCGACGTCCCCGAGAGCGCCGCAGCCCCGATGACCGGGCACGGCGAGCTGATCGGCATCGTCGCAGCCCTGGTCATCCTCGTGCTCACCCTCGGCTCCGTGGTCGGCGCCGGGCTGCCCGTCGCCGTGGCCATGACCGGGCTGGGCGTCGGCAGCGGTGGGATCGCCCTGCTCGCCGGCGCGATGGACGTCAGCACGGCCGCCCCCACCGTCGCCACCATGGTGGCGCTCGGCGTCGGCATCGACTACGCGCTGCTGCTGGTCACCCGCCACACCGAGTTCCTCCGCGCCGGCCACAGCGTGACCGACGCCGCGGGCAGGGCGGTCGCCACCGCCGGCCGGTCCGTGGTGTTCGCCGCCGGCACGGTCCTCGTGTCGCTGCTCGGCCTCCGCCTGTCCGGTCTGCCCGTCTATGCGTCGTTCTGCTTCGCGACCGGCATCGCCGTGATCGCGGTGCTGGCCGCCTCGCTCACCCTGGTCCCGGCCCTGTGCCGGCTCGGCGGCCGTCGGCTGCTGTCCCGGCGGGTGCGCCGCGGCGCCGCCGCCGGACGGGCTGTGACGACGCCTCAGACTCCAGCGGTGGGGACGAAGCCGTCGTTCACGGCCCGCTGGGCCGCCCGTGTCGGTCGGCGCCCGCTGCCGTGGGCCGTCGGAGCCGCGCTGCTCATGATCATGCTGGCCCTGCCGGTCGTCGACATGCGAACCTGGCCGCAGGACCCGAGCACCCAGTCCTCGGACCTGACCACCCGCAAGGCCTACGACCTGATCACCAGCGAGTTCGGCCCCGGCGCCAACGGCCCCTTGGTGGTGGTCGTCGACCGGGCCGAGGTCAGCGATGCCGGGGTCGCGAAGCTCGCGAGCGCCCTCGAGGCCCGACCCGACATCGTCGCGGTCCGTCCCGAGGTCGTCTCCCCGGACGGCGCGATCGCGATGTTCGACGCGATCCCGGCCTACGGCCCGACGGACGGCCGGACGCCGGCCCTCGTCGAGTCGGTGCGTGACCAGCTCCCGGCGGGCGCCCTGCTGACCGGCACGACCGCGTTCTTCGCCGACATCGCGGACCTGCTGGCCAGCCGCATCTGGCTGGTGATCGGCTTCGTCGTCGGGGTGTCGGTGCTGCTGCTGGCGATGGTCTTCCGCTCGGTCGTCGTCCCCGTCAAGGCCGCCGTGATGAATCTGCTCAGCATCGGTGCGGCGTACGGCGTCATGACCGCGGTGTTCCAGTGGGGCTGGGCCACCGACCTCCTGGGGCTGGACCACAGCGTGCCGGTGTCGAACTGGGTCCCGATCCTCATGTTCACGATCCTGTTCGGCCTGTCGATGGACTATGAGGTGTTCCTGCTCTCGCGGGTCCGCGAGGACTGGGAGCAGACCGGCGATGCCCGCGGCAGCGTGGTGCGTGGCCTCGCGTCGACGGGGCGGGTGATCTCGAGCGCCGCGGCGATCATGGTCGCGGTCTTCCTCGGGTTCGCCGGCGAGGTCGACGTCGTGGTCAAGATGCTGGGCGTCGGCATGGCCGTCGCGATCGTCCTCGACGCCACGGTGGTCCGGATGATCCTCGTCCCGGCGACCATGGCGATGCTGGGTGAGCGCAACTGGTGGCTGCCGCGATGGCTGGACCGCGTGCTGCCACGGATCCAGGCCGAGGTCGACGACCTCACGCCTGCGGTCGAGCCCGCCGTTCCCGTCGAGCCCGCCGTTCCCGCGGAGCCCGAGCTGGACGCCGCCGGCGCACACTGACCGAGCCTCAGAACCCCCAGCGGTCCCGCTGGTCACTCAGCCACTGGGCGACCAGCGGGACCTGCCACTGCTCACACAGGGCCAGCGCCCTGTCGGCGTGCGCCGACGCCAAGGTCAGGTCACCGGAGGCATACGCCGCCAGCGCGAGGAAGGCGTCGACGGGCCCCAGGGCGCTGCCCGAGCCGGCGCTGGCGAGCCTCCCGGCATACGGCGCGAGCAGCCGCAGCGCGCGGGCCCCGAGCTCGGCGTCACCGATCCCGGCCGCCACCTCGGCCGCGCAGGACCAGTTGAGGAGCGAGAACCAGTTCTCGGGGGCCAGGTCCGCGACGTGGTCTCGCAGGTAGGCCCGGGTCTCGTCGACCTGCCCGGCGCGGACCATGTAAGCGGCGATCAGGGTGGTGGCCGGGAGCGGTCCGTCCTGGACCGCCTGCAGCATCGGCACCACCTCGGCCGAGCGACCCTGCCACAGGCGCAACGAGATGACGGCCCCCGCGAGCGCCTCGTCCTTCTGATGCAGCTCCATCTGCTCGGCCAGCCGGACCAGGTCGTCCAGCCGTGCCTCGGCTTCCTCGAACCGGCCGGCCATCGACAGCCACGGGATCTCGTTGGAACAGAGAACCATCAGCCCGTAGGGCAGCCGGAGCCGGTCGGCGTAGTCACGCGCCACCGCGGCCGTCTCCCACATCTCACGGGTACGGCCGAGCTCGGCGTACCCGACGGAGGCCAGCGTGGCCGCGACCGTGAACGCGCGCTCCTGGCTGTGCTCGACGGCCAGGTCCATCGCCTCGGTGATCAGCGCGACCCGGCGCTCGGCGGTGTCGGGCCGCCACAGCGAGACGAAGCCGACCTGGCAGCACTCCATGAGCAGCTGGTCGTCGTCGAGTCGGCGGGCCATCGCCAGTGCCTCGTCGACCAGCGCCGACCGTTCCTCGAACGTCGATCCGTAGTAGAGCTCGTTGGCCAGCGACAAGGTGGCCCGGCAGCGCAGCGCGTCGTCCTCGGTCGGCAGCTCGGCGAGAGAGCGCCGGAGGGCGGCCACCACGTCGCCGTGCACCACGCCGTGTGGCGCGGACTGCCACAGCGCACCGATGGTCATGGCGGACGCGGCCCTCGCCAGCAGGCGGACGTCGCCGATCCGGTCCGCGACGCCGATGGCCTCCTCGGTCGCCTGTTGCAGCGGGGCCCAGTCACCGCGCCACCGGTGCGCCTCGGCGATGTCCATCAGCAGGTCGTAGCGGTCGCGCAGGGTCGCGGCCGGGTCCAGGTCGCAGGCGGCCAGCGCTGCGCGGAGCAGCTCGGCC
>JAGQUE010000390.1 GCA_020438665.1 Nocardioidaceae bacterium
GGCGGCAACCTGATCGTCACCGAGCAGGGGATCCGCGAGTCCGTCCGCCAGGTGCTCATCCCGCTGTGGAACTCCTGGTACTTCTTCGCGCTCTATGCCAACGCCGCCGGCTCCGACGTCGGCGCGGAGCACGGCTACACCGCGACCGGGCGCACCGACTCACAGCACCCGATGGACCGCTACATCCTGGCCAAGCTGCACGACTACGTCGACGCGATGACCCGCCAGCTCGACAACTACGAGGTGGCCAACGCGTGCGACTCGACGCGCGGCTTCCTCGAGGTGCTCACGAACTGGTACATCCGCCGCTCCCGGGAGCGGTTCTGGGGAACCGGCGACGAGCTGGACCGTGACGCNTTCGACACCCTCTTCACGGTGCTCGAGGTCGTCACGCGGGCCGCCGCGCCCCTGCTGCCGCTCACGACCGAGGAGGTCTGGCGCGGGCTCACCGGCGGTCGCTCGGTGCACCTGACCGACTGGCCGGACGCCGACGCGCTGCCGACCGACACCGGCCACGTGTCCGGGATGGACGAGGTCCGCGACGTCTGCTCGGCCGCCTCGGCGCTCCGCAAGGCCGCGTCGCTGCGGACCCGGCTCCCCCTGGCCTCGCTCACGGTCGTCGTACCTGACGCCCAGCGCCTCGCCGCGCTGACCGACATCGTGGCCGACGAGGTCAACGTCAAACAGGTGCGGCTGCTCGACATCGACGCCCCCGAGGCGGCGTCCTACGGCGTGACGCAGCGACTGACCGTCAACGCCCGGGCCGCCGGCCCGCGCCTCGGCAAGGATGTGCAGCTCGCGATCAAGGGCTCCAAGTCGGGCGACTGGGCGGTGGCCGAGGACGGCAGCGTGACCGCGGGCGGGCTGGCTCTGGTCGAGGGGGAGTACACCCTGGAGACCGTCGCCGCCGAGTCCGACGGCCACTCCGCCACGGGCATGCTGCCGACCGGTGGCTTCGTCGTGCTCGATACGGACGTGACGCCCGAGCTCGCGGCGGAGGGCCTGGCCCGCGACGTGATCCGGGCGGTCCAGCAGGCGCGCAAGGAGGCGGGCCTGGAGGTCTCCGACCGCATCAGCCTGACGGTCGGTGGGTCCGCGGAGGTCCGCGCGGCCACCCAGGCCCACGAGTCGCTCATCGCCGGCGAGACCCTGGCCACATCGGTCACCATCGACCCGGCCGACCCGGCCGAGGACATCACGATCGCGGTCAGCAAGGCCTGACCTGAAGCAGGACCCGACCTGGTTGGGGACCTGACCTGGTTGGATGGGCGCGTGCATCTGGACCTGAGTGCTGACGTGGTCGCAGTGACCCGTCAGCTCGTCGACATCGAGTCGGTCAGCCACCACGAGGAGGCGCTGGCCGATGCGGTCGAGGTCGCCCTGAGCGCCTTCCCTCACCTGGAGGTGCAGCGCCGTGGCAACACGGTCGTGGCCCGCACCCACCTCGGGCGCGCGGAGCGGGTCGTCATCGCAGGCCATCTCGACACGGTGCCGGTCAACGACAACCTGCCGTCTCGACGCGAGGGCGACCTGCTGTTCGGGCTGGGCACGTGTGACATGAAGGGTGGCGACGCGGTCATCCTGCGGCTCGCGGCCACGCTGCCCGCGCCCGACCGCGACGTCACCTACCTGCTCTATGACGCCGAGGAGGTCGAGTCGGTCCACAACGGGCTGCGCAAGCTCGCCGAGAGCGACCCCGACCTGATGGCCGCCGACTTCGCGATCCTCATGGAGCCGAGCAACGGGGTCGTCGAGGCGGGCTGCCAGGGGACCCTCCGCGTCGAGGTCACCGTCCGCGGCGAGCGCGCCCACTCCGCCAGGTCGTGGATGGGACGCAACGCCATCCACGACACGACAGCGCTCCTCCAGCGACTCCACGACTACGAGCCGCGCCGCCCCGTCATCGACGGGCTGACCTATCACGAGGGCCTCAACGCCGTCGGGATCCGCGGCGGCGTCGCCGGCAACGTGATCCCCGACGAGTGTGTGCTGACGGTCAACTACCGCTTCGCGCCCGACCGGAGCGAGGCCGAGGCCGAGGCCCATGTCCGCGAGGTCTTCGACGGCTTCGAGGTCGACGTGACCGACACCGCCCCCGGCGCACTGCCCGGCCTGGCGGTGCCCGCGGCCCGCGCCTTCGTCGACGCGGTGGGCGGCACCGCCAACCCCAAGTTCGGCTGGACCGACGTGGCACGGTTCTCGGGACTCGGCGTCCCCGCCGTCAACTTCGGCCCCGGCGACCCCACCCTGGCGCACCGGCAGGACGAGCACGTCCCGGTCGCCCAGATCATCCGCTGCGAGGAGCGGCTGCGCAGCTGGCTCGGAGGACCACGATGACGCAACGACCCGATCACGACGGGTTCAAGTACAAGGGCCCGGTCATCATGCGCCGCGACCAGATCGACGGCAGCACGACCGACCAGCGGCTGCTGGACTCACGCGGCCCGAGCGACTGGGTCCACACCGACCCCTGGCGGGTGCTGCGCATCCAGGCCGAGTTCGTGGAGGGCTTCGGCGCGCTGGCCGAGCTCGGCCCCGCGATCAGCGTCTTCGGGTCCGCGCGGACGGCGGCGGGGTCGGCGGACTACGAGACCGCCGAGGAGGTCGGCCGCAAGCTCGTCCAGGCCGGCTTCGCCGTGATCACCGGCGGCGGGCCCGGGACCATGGAGGCGGCCAACAAGGGGGCGTCGCAGGCCGGCGGGGTCAGCGTCGGGCTCGGCATCGAGCTGCCCTTCGAGTCGGGCCTCAACGAGTGGGTCGACATCGGCATCAACTTCCGCTACTTCTT
>JAGQUE010000391.1 GCA_020438665.1 Nocardioidaceae bacterium
CGCTACCTCGACACCGGCGCGATGTTCCGGGCGGTCACCTGGTGGATGCTCGCGCACGGTGTCGACGTCCAGGATCCCGCGGCGGTGGCGCAGCGGTCGGCAGAACCGGTGCTGGTGTCCGGCACCGACCCGATGGCCCCCACGATCACCGTGGACGGCAGGGACGTCTCGGTCGAGATCCGTAGCGACGAGGTCAACGCGGCCGTGAGCCCGGTCAGCGCGGTCCCTGAGGTGCGCGCCCGGCTGCTGGACCTCCAGCGCGACATCATCGGCGCCGGCGGCATCGTCGTCGAGGGCCGTGACATCGGGTCGGTGGTGTGGCCCGAGGCCGAGGTCAAGCTCTATCTCACCGCCGACGCCGCGGCCCGCGCCGAACGCCGCGCCCTCGAGGAGGGCGGCGCCGACCTGGCCGCCACCCAGGAGTCGCTGCTCACCCGCGACCGGATCGACTCCGGGCGCGCCACGGCCCCGCTGGTGATGGCCGACGGTGCCGTCCATCTCGATACGACGCCGTTCACCCTCGACGAGGTCATCGACCAGGTGGCCGAGCTCGTCGCCCTCGCCGAGGAGCCCGCGTGAGCGCACCGGAGGCGGCGCGCCCCCGGGACCTGCTCGGCAGTGACCAGGTCGAGCACCCTCGGCGCCGAGCCCTGCACAGCCTGCGCCCCGTGGCCCGGACCATCATCCGCGCCTATCTGCGCGTCCACAGCCATGTCGCCGACCGGGTGCCAGCGACCGGCCCGGTGATCTTCGCCCCGACCCACATCGGGTGGGCCGACGGTCCGCTCCTGGCGATCTTTGCCCCGCGACCCGTCCACGCGCTCACCAAGGCGGAGATGTTCGCCGGCCGGATGGGCGGGTTCCTGGCCTGGGCCGGCCAGATCCGGCTCGACCGGTTCCACCCCGACCCCCGGGCCATCAAGACCTGCGTGCGCGTGCTCCGCGACGGCGGAGCGGTCGGCATCTTCCCCGAGGGCACCCGCGGCGCGGGAGACCTGAGCCGGTTCAACCACGGGGCCGCCTATCTGGCGCTCGTGACGGGGGCGCCCGTCGTTCCGATCATCATGCTCGGCACCCGGTCCCCGGGGGCGTCGAGCAGCTCGCTGCCGCCACGGTTCGGCGTCGTGGACCTGGTCTATGGGGAGCCGTGGCGCGTCGACGCGGCGCCGTGGCCGCGCACGAAGACTCGGGTGTTGGAAGCGTCCGGGTCCCTGCGCGAGCACATGCTCTCGGTCAGCGCGGAGGCGCAACGACTCACCGGGCGCAGCATGCCGGGCCCGCTCCCCGCGGGCGACAAGGAGTACGCCGTGACCGGCCAGACCTCGGAGTGGGAGACCCATGACTGACGACTCGTACGACGACGGCGGCCTGGACGCCGAGGCGGACGGGTTCGACCCCGACGCCGTCGACCCCAACGCCCTCGACCCCGACGCCTTCGATGCCGGCGCCTTCGATGCCGAGGCCTTGGATGCCGATGGCGGCCGCGACGGCGAACCTATCGGCCCGACACCGATCCTCGCTGTCGTCGGCCGACCCAACGTGGGCAAGTCGACCCTCGTCAACCGCATCATCGGTCGCCGGGAGGCGGTCGTGGAGGACGTCCCCGGCGTTACCCGCGACCGGGTGTCCTATGACGCCGAGTGGAACGGTCGGGCTTTCACCGTCGTCGACACCGGTGGCTGGGACCCCGACGCCCGCGGACTCGCGGAGCGGATCGCGGCCCAGGCGGAGGTCGCGGTGACGCTGGCCGACGCCGTCCTGTTCGTCGTCGACGCCACCGTCGGCATCACCGACGCCGACGAGGCCGTGGTCCGCGTCCTGCGCAAGTCGGGCAAGCCGGTCGTGCTGGCCGCCAACAAGGTCGACGACGCCCGCGCCGAGGCCGAGGCCTACGGCCTGTGGAACCTCGGGCTGGGGGAGCCCTGGCCGGTCTCGGCGCTGCACGGGCGTGGCTCGGGCGACATGCTCGATGCCGTGCTGGCCGCACTCCCGGAGCCTGCGCCGGTGGCCGCCGCTCGCGTGGGCGGCCCTCGCCGGGTGGCCATCGTGGGCAAGCCCAACGTCGGCAAGTCCTCGCTGCTCAACAAGCTGGCCGGCGAGGAGCGGGTCGTCGTCGACTCGGTGGCCGGCACGACGGTCGACCCGGTCGACGAGCTGATCGAGCTCGGCGGCAAGACCTGGCGCTTCATCGACACCGCGGGCATCCGCAAGCGGGTCAAGGAGGCCTCTGGCCATGAGTACTACGCCTCCCTGCGCACCACCACCGCGATCGACCGGGCCGAGGTCGCTGTGCTCGTGCTCGACGGTGGTCAGAGCATCAGCGAGCAGGACGTCCGCATCCTCCAGACGGTTCGGGAGGCCGGTCGGGCGCTGGTGATCGCCTTCAACAAGTGGGACCTTGTCGACGAGGAACGCCGCTACTACCTGGACCGCGAGATCGAGCAGGACCTCGTCCAGGTGCGGTGGGCGCCACGGATCAACCTCACCGCACGGACCGGCTGGCACATCGACCGCCTCGTCCCCGCCCTCGAGAAGGCTCTCGAAGGCTGGGAGACCCGCGTCCCGACTGGGGCCCTCAACGCGTTCCTGGGTCGGCTGGTCGCCGAGCACCCCCATCCTGTGCGCAGCGGCAAGCAGCCCAAGGTGCTCTTCGGCACCCAGGCATCGACGGCGCCGCCGGTGATCATCCTGTTCACCAGCGGCAAGCTCGATGCCGCCTATGAGCGCTACATCGAACGTCGCCTGCGCGAGGAGTACGGCTTCGTCGGGACCCCGATCGTGCTCCAGCAGAGGGTGCGGGAGAAGCGCAAGAGGCGCTGAGCGTGTCCCGGTTGGGGGGCGGCGGCACCCCTGCGGTAGGGTTCACTCCGGTCCGAACGGCATTGGCCGGGGACCATCGGGCTGTGGCGCAGTTTGGTAGCGCACTTGACTGGGGGTCAAGGGTTCGCAGGTTCAAGTCCTGTCGCCCCGACCAAGGATCGATTCGGGAGGGGGAGGCGACTCGCCCTCCCACCTTTCCCGGCGT
>JAGQUE010000392.1:0-3979 GCA_020438665.1 Nocardioidaceae bacterium
GGATCGCCGAGGCGATCTGGCCGATCTCGTCCTCGGTGGTCACGAACGGCGGACAGATCTGCAGGGTGTTGTTGTGGACCGTCCGCAGCAGCACCCCCGAGGCGGTGCACGCCTCCGCCACGGCCTCGCCGGGGACCCCCTCGCGCAGCTGGACACCGGCCATGAACGCCGACCCGGTCCGCACCTCCTCGACCAGCTCGTGGCCCGCCAGCGGGGCGACCGCCTCGGCGAGCACCGGCTCGAGCTTGGCGGCCCGTTCGATCAGCGCCTCCTCCTCGAGGATGTCGAGGTTGGCCTCGGCGACCGCGCACGCGGTGGCGTGGCCGGAGTAGGTCAGACCGTGCCGGAAGATCGGCGCGTCGCCGCCGGCCGGGCCCGAGAAGAAGCGGTCCGCCACGGCGGGCGCCACCAGGACGGCGCCGAGCGGGGCATAGCCGGAGGTCAGCCCCTTGGCCAGCGTCATCAGGTCCGGGGTGATGCCATAGCGGTGCGCCCCGAAGACCTGGCCGGTGCGTCCGAACCCGGTGATGACCTCGTCGACGATGAACAGGATGTCGTTGGCCCGTGCCAGCGCCTCGAGCCCGTCGAGGTAGCCGTCGGCGGGGCCGACCACGCCGCCGGTCCCGATGACAGGCTCGGCGATGACCGCCGCGATGTTGTCGGGGCCGATCTCGGCGACCTGGCGGCGCACCTCCTCGAGGTCGTTGGTCGCGATCCTGGCGGTCTCGGGGATCAGTGACTCGCTGCCATAGCCCTCGCGGTTGTAGGGCAGCCCGGTGATACTGGTGCCGAAGGCGTGCAGCCCGTGGTAGGCCCTGTGGCGGCTCAGGATGATCTTCTTGGTGCCGCGGCCCTCCAGCTGCCAGTGACGGCGCGCGAGCTTGCAGGCCAGGTCGACGGAGTCCGACCCGCCGCTGGTGAGCATGACCCGAGCGCCGGCGACGCCGGCCATCGCGACGATGCGGTCGGCGACGCGGAGGGCGGGCTCGTTCGCCATCCGGCCGAAGGTGTGGAACGTCTCCAGTCGGCGCATCTGGTCATAGGCCGCGCGCGCGATCCGCTCCCGGCCGTGACCCACGTTGGCGTACCAGAGGCTCGCCGTGGCGTCGAGGAGACGCTCGCCGGTGTCCGTGGTGAGCCAGGCACCCTCCCCACCGGTGATCACCATCCGCTTCGAGCGGGCGGTGGGCATGTGGGCCTGGCCGTTCCACAGGGCGTCTCCGGTCGTCTGCTCGGTCATGACGGGAACTGTAGGACAGTCCGCAGTCGGCGGACCGCCGTCAGCAGCCGCGTCGCGCTGATTCCGCAGGCGGGGCTCGTGTGCCCCACGTCAGCTCTTGGGTCGCTCGGATGTGGGGTCATACATCGGCCGGAGGCTCACCCGCGCCGAGTGACGCTCGCATGCGAGCTCGACCTCGACGGCCCCGGACTCGAACCACGACCGCGGCAGGCCGGGCTCGGGGGCCTCGAGATAGGCCAGGCCCACCGACCGGCCGAGCGAGTGGCCATAGGCCGCCGACGAGACCCGCCCGACCAGCTGCCCGTCGCGGAACACCGGCTCGTCGTGCAGCAGCAGGGGCTCCGGGTCGTCCAGCGCCAGCTGCACCAGTCGTCGGCGTACGCCGTTCTCGCGTTGCTCCAGCAGGGCGTCGCGTCCGATGAAGCCCCCGGGCTTGTCCCAGGCCACCGCGAAGCCGAGTCCCGCCTCGAGTGGGGTGTCCCCGCCCGAGATGTCGTGACCCCAGCTGCGGTAGGCCTTCTCCATCCGCAGCGAGTTGAGTGCGTGGTAGCCGGCCGGCCGCAGCCCCACCTCCTGGCCGGCCTCGGTGAGCACGTCCCAGACGTGGTGGGCGATGTCGTAGGGGACCAGCAGCTCCCAGCCGAGCTCGCCGACATAGGTGATCCGGGTGGCGCGCACGAACCCCAGTCCCAGGTCGATCTCCCGCGACGAGGCGAACGGGAAGGCGTCGTCCGACAGATCCGCATCGGTGAGCGGCTGCAGCAGCCGTCTCGACGCCGGACCCATGACCGCGATCATCGCCATGGTCCCCGACACGTCAGCCACGGTGGTCTGCGAGCCCGAGACCGCCTTGGCGAGCCAGTCCCGGTCACGGTAGGTCGAGGCGGGCGCGGTGAGGACGAGGTACTCCTGCTGGCCCAGTCGCGTCACCGTCAGGTCCGCCTCGATCCCGCCCCGCGCGTTGAGCCACTGGGTGTAGACGATCCGCCCGACGGGCACGTCGATGTCGTTCGCGGACACCCGCTGGAGATCCGCTGTCGCCGTCGGCCCCTGCACCAGCAGCTTGCCGTAGGTCGAGATGTCGAGCATGCCGACGTTGTTCCGGACGGCGAGGTGCTCCACGGCGGATCGCTCGAACCACGTCGGACGTCCCCACGTCGGGGCCTCCGTCCGGTCCTCCGCGGGTCCGGCGTACCAGTTGGGCCGCTCCCACCCGTAGAGCTCGCCGAAGACCGCTCCGGCTGACTCGGTGTTGGCATGCAGGATGCTGCGCCGCAGAGGTCGGGCGGTGGTGCGCTGTTCGAAGGGCCAGTGGATCGAGTAGGCCGTGTCGAGCGTCTCGGTCACGCGCTGCTCAAGGAACCGGCGGTTCGTCTCGTGGGGCATGGTGCGCCTCGGATCGGCCTCCGGCAGGTCGATCGAGGGGAAGCCGTCCACGATCCAGTCAGCGAGGACCTGACCCGCGCCGGGACCGCTGAGCATGCCGATCGAGTTGAAGCCGGCGGCCACCAGGTAGTTGCGCAGCCCTAGCACCTCGCCGAGGTGGTAGCGCCCGTCAGGGGTGAAGCCTTCGGGGCCGCAGAAGAACAACGCGATGCCCGCGTCGCCCAACACGGGGATCCGCTCGATCATGCGCTCATAGAAGGGCCCGATGTGTTCCCAGTCCTCCGGCAGATGGATGAACCCGGGATCGTCCGGGATGCCACGCGAGGCCCACGGATAGCTGCCCGGCTCGAAGAACCCCACCATGAGCGAGCCCGCATCATCCTTGACATAGGACCAGTCGTCGCTGCTCTTGACGGTGGGCATCCGGTCCGGCATGCCGTCGATCTTCTCCGTCACCACGTAGTAGTGCGCCAGTGCCTGGACCGGGTGGGCCGCCCCCGCCATGGCCCCCACCTGCCGGGCCCACATCCCGGTGCAGTTGACCACCTGGTCCGCCGTCACATCGCCGGCCGACGTGCGTACGCCGACCACGCGGTCCCCGTCGACCACGATGTCGTTGACCGTCACCCCCTCCGAGATCCGCACCCCACGCATCCGAGCCCCCCGCGCCAGTGACATGGTCAGGTCCGTGGCGGTGGCGCGGCCCTCATCGGGGTAGAACAAGGAGCTGACCAGCCCCGCGGGCGAGAGCAGGGGGAAGTGGTCGACCGTCTCCGCTGGGCCGAGCACCTCCACCCGGATTCCCGACCCTCGCGACGTGGAGGCCTGCCGCAACAGCTCCTGGTGGCGGTCGGCGCTCATCGCCAGGTGCAGCGTGCCCGTCTCCATGTAGCCGGTGGACAGGCCGGTCTCCTCCTCGAGGGTCCGATAGACCTCGAGGCCCCGCTTGACCACGTCCCGCATCCCCGCGGTCGGCCGGGCTTGGGTCACGAGCCCGGCGGCGTGCCAGGTCGTGCCCGACGTCAGGGTGTTCTGCTCCAGTAGCAGGACGTCGCTGACCCCACGCTTGGCCAGGTGATAGGCGACGCTGCAGCCGATGACGCCGCCGCCCACGACGATGACCTGGGCGTGGGTGGGAAGAGCTTCGGGCACGACGGGGCCTTCCAGCTGGGTGACAGGCTACGGGCCGGCTCGTCGTGGTCACCGCCGGTCGGCGCCCGGCTCCAACCGAGCACCGCGGCCGGGCTGACGACGGCCCAGTAGCCGTGAACCTAGGGGCTGGTGCCCTCGACCACAATGGCCGGGCGCGAACGAACGACACGGTGGTCGTGGTCCGCCTTCGCCACCTGGCGC
>JAGQUE010000392.1:4075-4271 GCA_020438665.1 Nocardioidaceae bacterium
CCCAGACCCACCAAAAAGAAGTAGCCCGGACCTACGAAACGCAGATCCGGGCTATGCCGATGTCTTGAGACATCACATGGTCGGGCTGACAGGATTTGAACCTGCGACCCCTTGACCCCCAGGCGTGCAAACGGCTCCGACGAGGCCGGATTCCGCGTGACTCCGGGCGTCAGATCATGCAGAACACGTCACGGGA
>JAGQUE010000393.1 GCA_020438665.1 Nocardioidaceae bacterium
TGCGGCAACCTGACCCGCTTCGACGTGGTCCGCACCCGTCGTACCTCCGAGTTCTGGCACCTCGACCTGGCCGGCGACCACCGCGTCGAGCAGACCGAGGTGCTCGCGGAGTCGGTGGAGTCGGTCAGCTGTCGGTGGTGCGGGCGAAGCGACGCCATCGAGCTCGTGCCCCGCAACGAAGCAGGCGAGGACGTCGCTGCGGAGTGACGTCGGTAGGGGTCGGCGGCGGCCCGCGACACGCCGTCGGCGCCACTGTCGGTGGTCGATGGCAGCGTCTGCTCCATGACGACGCGAATCGACTGTGACACCTGCGTGATGCGTGGCCCCGCGTGTCACGACTGCGTGGTGACCGTGCTGCTGGGGCCGCCCGACGAGCTCAGCTTCGACGACGACGAGCGGCGCGCGCTCGACGTCCTGGCCGGCGCGGGGCTAGTGCCGCCGCTGCGCATGGTGACGCCGGTCGCCGGGCCGGTCATCGAGTCCGCCTGAGGACGACCGGCGATGGCTTTGTGGTTGGTGAGGTCTGTGTGACCAGAGGGACGGATGAGACGGACTTTTCGCGTCTCCGTGTGAACTTGTTGTTACGAACGCCGTGGCCGATTTGTGACCTTTCCCCCAACCGGGCTAGTGTCATGCGCTGATGGTGTTCGGCCAAGTGGACCAGCAGGGCCACTCGAGCACCGCGCCGAGTCTCGAACGCGGTCGGGGGGACGACCACGTGAGGGAGCCGGGGACCCACCTCCCCTGGGGTGAATCCGCACCAAGGCGCACGCGTCACCCGACGCGGGCGAGGACGTGCGGTAGGACAGGTCGTGTCCGAACCCGACAGCTCACCCGGTAGGCGTACGACACCCGAGGAGAACGCCCGCTCGTGCCCCACGGTCGGAAGCGCCTTGTTGCGGCCTTGGCCGCGATTGCCGCCCTCATCGGTCTTGGCCTGATCCCCGCGACCCCGACGTACGCCGATCCCAGCATCGACAGCGTCCAGAAGAAGGTCGACAAGCTCCTCCACGAGGCGGAGCTCGCTGCGGAGAACGCCAACGACATCCAGATCCAGCTGACGGGCATGCGCGAGGACCTCGCCACCCTCCAGGCCGACGAGCAGCGCCAGCAGCGCGACTTCGACGCCATCCAGGCGCAGGTGCAGGACGCCGTCGTCCGTCAATACCAGGGTGAGGGGCTGTCGACGCTCGGGCAGGTCGTCGTCTCCGACGACCCCAGCGGCTTCCTGGCGCAGCTCTCCACGATGTCCGCGGTCACCGATGTGCAGACCGACCTCTACACCGACTACGCCACGGCGCTGAAGGCTCTCGACATCCAGCACGAGGCCACGGTCAAGCGGCTGGCCCAGATCGCCGCTGCCGAGAAGCAGGCCGCCGCCGCCAAGGCGACCGCCGACGACAAGCTCGCGACCGCCCAGGCCGAGCTCGACAAGCTCAAGGAGGAGGAGCGTCAGGCGCTCCTCGCCGGAAGCGGAACCACGGTCATCCCGTCCAACGTCCCGGTCTCGGGCCGTGCGGCAGCGGCGGTGCACTTCGCGCTCTCCCAGGTCGGCAAGGCCTATGTCTATGGCGCGGCGGGGCCCAACGCCTATGACTGCTCCGGCCTGACGATGGTCGCGTGGGCGCACGCCGGTGTGGGCCTCCCGCACTCCTCGAGCGCTCAGTTCGGCAGCGGGCCGCACGTTCCCGCGAGCCAGCTGCGGCCGGGCGACCTGGTCTTCTACTACAGCCCGATCAGCCACGTGGCCATCTACATCGGCAACGGCCTCATCGTCCACGCCGCCCACCCCGGCGCGGGCGTGCGCGTGGCCGGCCTCTACTCGATGCCCTACGCCGGAGCCGTTCGCCCTGGCTGAGCCGCTCCGACAACACGCACAGGCCGTTCGCCCCTGGAGGGCGACCGGCCTGTCGTCCTTCCGGGCCCGGCTGGCGGCCACCGCGGCCATCGCGGTGCTCGTCGTCATGACCGGCTGCTCGCCGCCCCAGTCCTGGGGACCTGTGCGCGTCACCGCGGCACAGGCCGCGGAGATCGGTCGAGCGCTCGGCGAGGCGCTCGCCGGGGGTGACGCGCAGCGCGCGTCGGCGCTGGGGGAGGATCCGGCGGTCCGGCAGCGGTTGGCGACGATGGCCCTCAATGCCGACCGGCTGCGGCTGCGCGGCGTCACCGTCACCTCTGTCGCCCCACCCGGAGCCGACGGCGCCGTCGCGGCAACGGTGACGTGGCAGGTCCCGGCGATCGACCCCGACCCGATCTCGAGCACGTTGACGCTCCATCTGGTCGTGGCTGGCCACGTGCGTGTCGCCGCGGTCGAGACGGAGGGGCAGACCCCGCTGTGGCTCCAGGCGGACCCCGTGCACGTACGCCGCGCGGGTGCCGCCATGGTCGTCCTCCCGGCTCGCAGCCCCGGGCTGGGCGGCGATGCGGGCCGCCAGGCCCGGCGCGCTGTGGCCACGGTGCGCGCCGTCCTGCCGCGCTGGCCGGGGAGGCTGGCCATCGAGGTGCCCTCGACCGTGGCCTCCTATGAAGCCGCGCTGGGTGCTTCGCCGGGCGAGCGGGCCGACGATGCGGCCGTCACGACCACGCTGGGCGACCCCTCGACCAGCCGGTCCAGTCGGGTCGTCATCAACCCGGGTGTCTTCGCGTCGCTGAGCCCGCTCGGCCGGCGTGTCGTGCTCGCCCATGAGGCGACCCATGTGGCCACGTCCGCCGCGGCGAGCCCCGCTCCGCTGTGGCTCGTCGAGGGGTTCGCCGACTATGTCGCGTTGCGCGACGTGGCGGTGCCCGAGTGGACGAGTGCCGCCCAGCTCAGCGCCCAGGTGGCTCGCCGAGGCT
>JAGQUE010000032.1:0-4773 GCA_020438665.1 Nocardioidaceae bacterium
GTGCTGCCCACGGTCGACTATGAGACGGTCACGGTGACACTGCCCGAGCACGGCGCGCTGGTCTGGTTCACCGACGGGCTCTATGAACGACGCCGCGAGGCGCTCGACATCTCGCTCAGCCGGCTGGCGGCCACGCTGACCTCCGTCGTGGGCGCGTCGGCCGACGTGATCGCCGACGCGGCGCTCGCTGCCGCGCCCGGGCGCCCCGTTGACCGACGCGACGACGTCGCGCTGCTGGTGGTCGCCTGGGGGGACGTGGACGTGGTCCCCCGCCAGACGACGAGCGACGTCAGCGCTTGATGAGCGGCGACTTCACCCCGGAGGCCTTGTCGCTCTCGTTGAGGAACTCCTCGCGATAGATGTCGCGAGGGAAGAGCCGACGGCTCATCAGCGTCTTGAGCGCCGCCTCCACCATGGCAGGGGGGCCGCAGAGATAGCCGACGGCTCCCGAGAGCGACTCGTGGTCGGCGGCGATCACGTCGGTGACCATGCCGTAGGCATAGCCGTCGCCGGCGTCGACGAGGGTCTCCTCGGAGAGACACGGCCGATAGGTGAAGCGGTCCGGGTGCTCCTTGGCCAACGCCTGGAACTCCTCGACGTCATAGAGCCAGGCTCGGGTGCGGGCGCCCTGATAGAGGGTGATGTGGCCGTCGTAGGCGTCGTTGTCGAGAGCGTGGCGCACCATCGACTTGATGGGGGCCAGGCCCGTCCCGCCGGCCACCATGATGGCGGCGTCGTCCCGGCCGACGTGCAGCACGAACCGGCCATAGGGGCCGCTGACCGGGATCTGGTCGCCGACAGCGAGGCCGGCAAAGATCCAGCCGTCGGTGGCGGCGCCCCCGGGGACGCGCCGGATGTGGAACTCCAGCCGGCGCCGCTCCGTGGGGGCCGACGCGATGGAGTAGGTGCGGTCGACGTCGGTGCCCGGGACGGGGAACTTGAGGTACTGGCCCGCGTTGAAGTCGATCTCGCGATCGAGCTCGATCACCAGGCGTCGCGTGTCGAGCGCGATGTCGCTGAGCTCGACCACGGTGGCGATGAAGTCGGTCACGGGGAACATCTCGACGTCGTCGTCGAGGTCGATGTCGGCCTCGATCGTGACGTCCGAGCGCGGCATCGCCGAGCAGGTGAGCAGCTTGCCCTCGTCGCGCTCGAAGTCCATGAGTGCGAACGACGACGCGGCGCCGTGGTCGACGTCGCCGTCGAGGACCTCGCACTTGCAGGTGGCGCAGGTGCCGTGGGTGCAGGAGTGCGGCAGCCAGACGCCGGCCCGCAAGCATGCGTCGAGGATCGTCTGATCCTCGCGACACTCGACCTCGCGGCCGAGTGGCTCGACGGTGATGGTGTACGACGTCATGGCTGCCGCTCTCCTGGTGGCTCGATCGTGCGGGTCAGTTGGTGCTCATCGAGATGACGCACTTGTGGAAGACGCCTTGTGCCTCCAGCGTGGCTGACGGGTCAGGCTCGAACTCCCGGCCCTCGATGGCCCACGAGTACACGCGGCCGGGGTCGAAGTCGGGGTCCTCCTCCATGAACGGGACGACCAGGGCGTTCCAGAAGTCGCCCCACGTCATCGCCTTCGGTGCCCGGAAGCACGCCGCGGCGCAGAACCACGGGTTGTCCTTCCACCACACGTGGACCAGCTGGTCGTCGCCGTAGAGCTCCTGCCGTGACCGGGACGGGAACTTGTAGTCCCCGATCGCCTTGACCGCCATGTCAGTTGCCTCCCGTCTTGTCGGCCATGTCGTGCCAGGCCAGCCAGTTCTCGTGGTCCTTGCTGCCGAGGTACTCGCCGCCGTCGTCCGGCGTCATCTTGTACCAAGCGATCACGTCGGGCAGGGCGGCTCCGCCGCAGTTGCCCTGATAGATCTGGTGCACCGGCAGCCACGACTGCACGTACTTCTCCGGCTCGTGGTCGAAGATGTTCTTGCACCCGTCGGAGCAGAAGTTGAAGTGCTCGCCCTCGAACTCCGAGGACCGCTGGCAGATCGTGGTGGGGTCGCCAGGCTCGGTGAAGCCCATCGGGATCTGGCACACGGTGCACAGCTGGGGAAGACCCCGCACGAAGTGACGGCCTCCGTTGGCGAGGTTGCGCTTCTCCTTCTCCCACAACGGGCGGTAGTAGCGATCGAAGGTGTCGGGATAGGTCTCCGACAGCCAGTCCAGGTGCTCGTCGGTGGGCACGCTGGTCGTGAACGCGGCCGCGTGGCTGAACTGGTAGAGGATCCAGTAGACCTGGTGAGAGACGATCTCCTTCTCCGCGATCGCCTGGTCGACATTGAGCGGCGGCCGGATGCCATAGAAGGCAAGGTCCTGGAAGAGGCCGTTCATCATCTGCTGCTCGAAGTAGAGCTCGAACGCCTCCTTCCAGCTCATCACCTTGCGGGGCAGCATGTAGTCGAGCATCTGGGCGACCAGCCCGGTCACCCGATAGCCGCGCCAGAACCACTTGTCGATCCAGTGCTGCACGATCGGCACGTTGTCGGGGTCCTGCTCGAGGAGGAACTTGATCGCCTCGAGCCCGAGCGTCATGTGCCGCGACTCGTCGGACTGCGCCGAGAAGCCGAAGGTCATCGTGGGGAGGTCGCCGTTGAACGACGCGCCCGACATGAACGGGACGAACAGCAAGTTGGTGAGCAGGTACTCGAAGGAGAACCCGATCGCGATCAGGAACTCGAACGGGCCGGCGGACACCGCATCGTCGAAGAACGACTTGGGGACCGAGAGGTACCAGACCCGGTCGTGCTGGTGCAGATAGCTGTGGAACCCGCTGTAGTACTTGTTGTAGTTGCTGAGGGTGTGCACCTCGGTCTGCAGGTGCCGGATCTCATCGAGGCTCTGGCACAGCGACGCGAACCGCGGACCCGGGCCGTTCAGGTGCCGGGCCAGGTAGGCGAAGTTGCGGTGCGCCTGGTACTCGAGTGGCGAGACGCCCTGGATGAACAGCTTCATGGCGTTCAGGTAGGACGCGTCGGTGAGACCGAGGTGTCCCTGGCTCTGGGCGAACCCGTCCAGGACGGCATAGAGCCGCTTGTCCTTCTCGGCCTGATACTTGGTGTAGGCGTCGACGGTGAGGCGGAAGGGGTCCTCCCACTTGCTCCAGTCGTGGATCTTGATGCCCTCGAACTTCGTGAAGGGATAGAGCTCGTCACTGGTGACATAGCTGGGGTCCCAGTCGAGGTCGCGGGTGAGCGCGGAGTAGCGCTCCTTCATCGAGAGCTTGCGCGGCGCCTTGGGTGCGATGGTCATCGTCTGAATTCCTCTCAGTGGTCCCAGGCGATGACGATCTGGTCGTCATCCCAGTCCTTGATGTGTCCGAAGTAGGAGACGATCGCGAGCTGGAACTCGTGGGTCTCCCACTCGCGGCCGAGCCGCTGCTCGACCGACTCGCGGTTGATGACGAGGCTGCCGGGCGACTGGACGCGAACCAGGCCGGGCAGGTGCCGGACCATGACGTCGGGGTTGTCGGCCTCGATGGCCTCGATCACGGCGCGGTTCTGCTCGCTCTCCTGGAGGTCGACGCCGACCGGCCGTTCGCTGGCGGGGATGGTGGTCATGTCAGGCCTCCTTCACGGTGATGCCGAATGAGGAGAGCCGGTCCCGCACCTCGGCTGCCGCGCCGGCCAGCGCAGCCGCGCAGCCGGCGTTCAGCAGCCCGTCGACCCCGGCTGCGAGTGGGGTCAGCGCCTCGGCGCCGGCGGCAAGGGCCCGACCAGCGGCCTCGCCGAGGATCTCGGCGTTGACCGCCCCGATCTCCGGGTCGGCCACCCAGGCCCGGTACAACGCGTCGAACCAGCGCCGCTGGTCGGTGAACCAGCTGGAGAGATGCTGTGCGACGAGGCTGTAGGAGCCCGCTCCGCCGGTCAGGGCGGCGTCGTCGAGGTGCTGGAACAGCAGCGTGTAGAGGAGCTGGTCGGTCACGTCGAGGGTGACCATGGCGATGCCCCAGTCCCGCTCCACGAGCATGTGCTCGACATGGCGACGCAGGGCCTGCAGGGACTCGTCCTCGATCCAGCTCGTCTTGGCAAGCGCCAGCGGCTCCGCGGATCCGCCGCCGAAGGAGATGCCGGCCCGGCTGAGGATCTGGGCGTTGCCGATGCGGTCGAAGGCGGCGTAGCCGAAGCACTGCGTGGTCGACGTTCCCCACCCGAACCTGGCCGCGTTGGCCGAGATCATCTGGGCCGCGGCTTCGTAGTGGCGCAACGGGAGCACGACGCCTTGGAAGAACGCGGCCCAGGCCTCCGGCAGTCGCTGGAACATCCCGCGCTTCTCCAGGTAGTCCAGGGTGGAGCCGAACGCCGCGTGCATGTCGGCGCGGGAGGTGACGTAGGGGGCGTAGTAGAACTGCCGCGGGTCGAGGAAGGAGTAGGGGTCGGTCAGCTTGAGGACGCTGTAGTCGGGGTCGTAGATCTCCTTGTCGGGGCCCCACAGCGGGCGGTAGTGGAAGTTGGTCGTCGCCTGGACATCGACCGTGGCCTCCTCATAGCGCGACGCCGGCCGATCGCCGTACCGGTCGATGAGGTGCTGGAAGGTCTTCCTCGGTGGGTCGATGACCTGCGTGCGGAGCTCGAACTGCACGGTGTCTCCTCGGGGTTGTGGGTGGTGCTTTGGATGGGCCTGACGGGACCCGGCTGGATATCCGTCAGAGGTTGATCGGGTGGTGCGTAACACCCGACTCCAGCAGCAGCCGGACCAGCAGGTCCGGCAAGGCATCGGGTCCATCGAGCTCCTGCGGAAGCTCGGACTCGAAGCCGTCGCCGACGAGCCGCCCAA
>JAGQUE010000032.1:4844-13609 GCA_020438665.1 Nocardioidaceae bacterium
GTGTCTCGTCGGTCAGGGTCAGGTGCTCATCGCTGTTGGAGAGCACGGCGTTGGCCTCGCAGAGCAGCTGCTCGGCGAGCGACCGGATGGCGACCTGACGGTCGGCCCCGGTGCTGGTCGCGATCCGCTGGCTGATGCGGGTGGCCGGCATCGGAACGGGACCGGGATCGACCTCCTCGCCGATGATCTCGGCGACGCGGAGCATGAACGGCGTCATGTGTCACTCCTCACAGGGGCGGAATGCGTCGCAGCCTCCACCTCCGCCCGAATCGCGGCGCGACCATGTTCCGCGGCTCGGAACAGGAATGTTGCAGAACCGTTACAGCATGGTGAGCCTTACCTTCGCGCCGTGCGTTTCTCGCGGACCGGCAGCTCGACGGTGAACTCGGCGCCGCCCCCGGGCGCATCCTGGACCCAGACACGGCCGCCGTGCAGCCGCACGTGGCGCTCCGCGATGGCCAGTCCCAGGCCGCTGCCCGTGTAGGACCCGCCACCCGCGGCCGCGTCGCGGGCGAACCGTTCGAAGACCCGGTCGCGCAGGTCGGGAGGAACGCCCGGGCCCTGGTCGCGCACCGAGATCCGGATCGCGCCGTCCACGGACCGCACCACCACCTCCCGGCAGCCGCCCCCATGACAGCGGGCGTTCTCGACCAGGTTCGTGAGCACCCGCTCCATGCGGCGCTTGTCCACGTTCATCGTCACCCCGCGGGCGCTGGGCCGCACCTTGGTCACCGGGCGGCCGGCGGCGGAGTCGGCGGCGTGCCGCACGAGATCGCCGATCACGACCGACTCCCGGACCACTGACTCGGCTCCCTCGTCGACCCGCGAGATGTCGAGCAGGTCGACGACCAGCTGACGGAACCGCTGCAGGTCCTCGGCGAGCAGGTCCAGCGGCTCGGTCACCTCCTCGGGCAGCAGGTGGCGGCGGTTCTGCACGACCGCGAGGGAGTTGAGCATCGTCGTCAGGGGCGTCCGCAGCTCGTGGCTGACGTCGCCGGCGAACCGCGCGTCGGCCTGCACCCGCCCCTCGAGGTTCGCGGCCGTCCGGTTGAAGGTCTCGGCGATGGCGTCGAGGTCGGGGTCGCCCTGCGGCGCCAGCCGCGCCGACAGGTCTCCCTGGGCGATGGCGGCCGCCGCACGGTTGATGTCCTGCACGGGGCGCAGCATCCTGCGGCTCGCGAGCCATCCCGTCGACCCGCCCACGACGGTGGTGATGAGGGCCGCGGTGACCAGGAGCCACCAGGTACGGCGCACCGTGTCCTGCAGGTCGGTGAGAGGCACCAGCTCCACGTAGGTGCCCCGGTGGGCGGTGAGCCGACGCGAGGACACCAGGAACGGCAGACGGTCCACCGTCCGTTGGTGGGTGACCGTGCGCCCGACGGGAGTACCCGCGGCGATGTCGGAGGGGATCGTCAGCGACGCGGCGGCAAGGTTGCGATACATCCGCGTTCCCACCACCAGCAGCGCCGCCGTGTCCGGCGGGTGTCGTAGCTCTGAGAGCACCTCGTTGTCGGGGAGCATCCCACCCCCGAGCTCCACGTCCAGAAGCATCGCGTTGTCCGTTGCCTGGGCCCGCGCGGACTCCTCTCGCTGCTGGTCGACGTAGTGCACGGCGAGCACCCACAAGATCCCCGCCATGACCAGCGAGGTCGCCATCGCCAGCAGCGCGAACCCGATGGCGACCCGGCTCCGCAGCCGGAGGGTGGGGCGGCGTAGGCGCCGTCGGCGCGGCGACCCCGCGAGCCGCTCGGGCGTCGTCATCGGGCCAGGCGGTAGCCCGACCCACGCACCGTCACGATGCGCTGCGGGCTCGCCGGGTCCCGCTCCACCTTGAGGCGCAGCCGTCTCACGTGGACGTCGACGATGCGACTGTCGCCGAAGTAGCCGTAGCCCCACACCGCCTCGAGCAGGGCCTCACGGCTGCAGACACCCTCGGTGCGGGCCAGCTCCGCCAGCAGCCGGAACTCGGTGCGCGTCAGCTCGACCGGCTGCCCCGCCCGGGTCACCACACGGGTGTCGAACCCGATCGCGAGATCACCGGCGGTCACCGACAAGGGGCCCGATCCCGGCCCCGAGTCCGCGCGCCGCAGCAGCGCACGGATCCGCGCCGACAGCTCCTTGGCGACCAGCGGCTTGGTCACGTAGTCGTCGGCGCCGGCCTCGAGTCCAGCCACCACGTCGTGGGAGTCGGTGCGCGCGGTCACCATGATCACCGGCACATCGCTCGTGCGCCGGATCTGACGGCACACGCTGAAGCCATCCATGTCGGGCAGCATCAGGTCCAGCAGCACCACGTCGGGGCGGAGGCTGGTCACCAGCTGCAGCCCCTCCGCTCCCGTGGCCGCCTCGCGAACGCCATAGCCTTCGTCGTCGAGCGCGATCTTGAGCACGCGTCTGACGCGTGCGTCGTCCTCGACGAGCAGCACGGACCGTCCCATGCCTCGAGTATGGCTCGCACCACCATCCCGCCCGCCCGGCGCAGACACCAGGGAGCGCCGATGACGCGACCCGTCACCGGATGACAAAGCGTCACCTCCGAGTCATGGGGCGGGCCCAGGCCTTTGCATTCGTGTGACATCTGCCGTGGCCGTGATCTGGCGCATTGGGTCCGGTCCTGGCCCGACCTAGGTTCGGGGCGCCCGGCAGCACACCGGCGGCCAGGCAGGACCTCGTGTCGAGGGAGGAACAGATGAGGAAGCGACAGCGACTACTCGGCCTTGCGGTGGTGGGTGCCCTGACCCTGAGCACGGCCGCCTGCGGAGGGGGCTCCACCTCCTCCTCGAGTGGATCGTCCGGCAACACCGGGGGAACCCCGGTCAAGGGCGGCACGCTCAACATGCTGGGCTCGGGGGACGTGGACTATATGGACCCGAACGTCTCCTACTACTCGGTCGGCTACCTCGCTCTGCGGCTGTGGAGCCGGCAGCTGTTCACCTACCCGGCGATCACGGGGCAGACCACACAGGCCGCACCCGACCTCGCCACCGAGATCCCCACGACCCAGAACGGCGGCATCTCCAAGGACGGCAAGACCTACACGATCCACCTGCGCAAGGGCGCGATGTGGAACACCTCCCCCGCCCGCCAGGTCACGGCAGCCGACGTGGTGCGCGGGGTCAAGCGGACGTGCAACCCCGTCCAGCCGTTCGGCGGCATCCCCGACTTCTCGACCCTGATCGTGGGCTACCAGAAGTTCTGCAGCGGCTTCGCCAAGGCAGGGCAGTCGCCGTCCGCCATCGCGTCGTACATCGACAACCACTCGCTCCCTGGCGTGGTCGCCAAGGACGACACCACGGTGGTGTTCAAGCTCACCAGCCCTGCGACCTACTTCGTGGACATGCTCACGATGCCGGCCTTCTCCCCCGCTCCGGAAGAAGTGCTCAAGTACGTGCCCGGCAGCCAGCAGCTGGGCCAGCACCAGATCTCCGACGGGCCTTACCAGGTCTCCTCCTGGAATCCGACCAAGTCGATCACCTTCACGCGGAACTCCGCCTGGGACCCGAGCACCGACCCGATCCGGAAGGCCTACGTCGACAAGGTGGTCGTCGACGAGACCGTGAGCCAGGACTCGATCCAGCAGCAGCTCCAGACCGGCACCGCGAGCGCCGACATGGAGTTCGACCAGGCACCACCGCCCTCGCAGCTGCCCGGGCTGATCGCCCAGAAGGATCCCAACCTCAACCTGGGTGAGACCTCCTCGAGCAACCCCTACATCGTCTTCAACACCGTGTCGCCGAACCAGAGCAAGGCGATGCAGAACCCCAAGGTGCGCCAGGCCCTCGAGTACGGCATCAACCGCGACAACATCATCCAGGTCCTGGGCGGTCCGACTGTGAACCCGCCGCTGACCCACGTTCTGCCCGACAACATCACCGGGTCCAAGGACATCAACCTCTACAGCTATGACCCCAACAAGGCCAAGCAGCTTCTGCAGCAGGCGGGCTACGGCAACGGACTGACCCTGAAGTTCCTCTACCGCAACGCGAGCGAGGGCAGCAGCAAGGCGTTCCAGACCGTCCAGCAGAACCTCTCCAATATCGGCATCAAGGTGGTGGGCGTGGCCTCGCCGGACGCGGACTTCTACACCAAGTACCTGGAGGTGCCGAGCGCAGCCCGGAGCGGCGTCTGGGACATGTCCCTGGCCGGCTGGGGCTCCGACTGGTACGGCAACGCCGCGCTGTCGTTCTTCGCGCCGTTGTTCAGCGGTGCGCCGTCCTACCCGCCGGTCGGGAGCAACTTCGGCTTCTACAACGACCCGAAGACCGACACGCTCATCCAGCAGGCCTCCACGGCCACGAGCGAGGCGCAGTCCAACAGCCTGTGGCAGCAGGCCGACCAGCAGGTGATGCAGGATGCGGCGTTCTTCCCCATCACGCAGCCGCAGCAGGCCAACTACCACGCGTCGCAGGTTCACAACACCGTCTACATCCCGGCGATCCAGAACTTCGACCCGGCCAACGTCTGGCTGTCGCCGGACAAGAACGGCGGCTGACGTGGCGTTGCTCGACGTGGATGACCTGCACGTGTCGTTCTCCACGGACGACGGCATCGTGCAGGCCGTCCGCGGCGTCTCGTTCCAGGTCCACCGGGGCAAGACGCTGGGCATCGTCGGGGAGTCCGGCAGCGGCAAGAGCGTGGCGACGCAGACGGTCACCGGGCTGACCCGCGGCGCGTCGGTGAGCGGGTCGGCGGTCTTCGACGGCCTCGACCTGCTCACCGCTACCGAGCCCGAGCTGCGGCGGATCCGGGGTGCCCGGATCGGGATGATCTTCCAGGACCCGCTGACCAGCCTGCACCCGCTCTACCGAGTGGGGTGGCAGATCACCGAGCTCATCCGGGCCCACCAGGCGGGCACGAGTCGGCGCACGGCCCGGGCGCGCGCCGCCGAGCTGCTCGACCTGGTGGGCATCCCCACGGCCGCTGACCGGATCGACGACTACCCCTACCAGTTCTCGGGCGGCATGAGGCAGCGGGTCATGATCGCGATGGCGATGGCGCTGCATCCGGACCTGCTCATCGCCGACGAGCCCACCACGGCCCTCGACGTGACGGTCCAGGCCCAGATCCTCGCCGTGATGCGTCAGGTCCAAGAGGAGTTCGGAACGGCGATCATCCTCATCACCCACGACCTCGGCGTGGTGGCCGAGATGGCCGAGGAGGTCGTGGTGATGTACGCCGGGCAGGTGATGGAGCGGGGCCTCTCCCGCGACATCTTCTACCGACACCACCACCCCTACACCGAGGGCTTGTTCGCGTCGCTGCCCACGCACGGCGGGAGCGGCCGTCTCAAGACCATCCGCGGCCTCCCACCGAGCCTGATCCAGCCGCCCGCCGGCTGCCCGTTCCACCCCCGCTGTGACTACGCCTTCGACCCCTGTTCCCGCGACGTGCCCGATCTCGCGGAGGTGGGCGGGCGGGCCGACCATCGGTCCGCCTGCTGGCTGCCCCACGACCAGACCGCGCGGACCCGCAGCCCCCAGGAGGTGGGCTCGTGACCTCCTCCGACGACCGGCACGAGCACGGTGCCGGGCCAGCGGGCGACGAGGAGCACCGTGAGCCGCTGCTGCGGGCCGCGGGCGTGACCAAGACCTTCCCCGTCGGGGGCACGCTGGTCGGGCGCGGCGCCGGCGCCGTTCGAGCCGTCGACGACGTCTCGCTGGAGATCATGCCCGGGGAGACCCTCGGTCTGGTCGGCGAGACGGGGTGTGGCAAGTCGACGCTGGCGCGGTGCCTGGCCCGGCTCTACCCGCTCACGGCGGGTCAGGTCGTCTTCGACGGGCGCGACATCTCCACGCTGTCACGACGCCGGCTGCGCCCGGCACGTCGTGAGGTCCAGGTCATCTTCCAGGACCCCTACGGCTCGCTGAACCCGCGGCGCCGGGTCGGGTCGATCATCGGCGACGGACTCGCCATCCACGGGGTGGCCAAGGGCGCTGACCGCCGCCGCCGCGTTCAAGAGCTGATGGACCTGGTGGGGCTCAACCCCGAGCACTACAACCGGTTCCCCGCGGACTTCTCCGGCGGCCAGCGCCAGCGGATCGGGGTGGCCCGCGCGCTCGCCTTGCGCCCCAAGCTGATCATCTGCGACGAGCCGGTGTCGGCGCTCGACGTGTCGATCCAGGCCCAGGTCATCAACCTGCTCGTCGATCTCCAGGAGCAGTTCGGCCTGACCTATCTGTTCATCACCCACGATCTGTCGGTGGTACGCCACGTGAGTCGCCGCATCGCCGTGATGTACCTCGGCAAGGTCGTCGAGGTCGCCCCCGCGGACCAGCTGTTCGAGCAGGCCCGACACCCCTACACCCGTGCCCTGCTGTCAGCTCTGCCGCCCGCGGACCCGGACGCCGCCGAGTCCCGTGAGCGCATCGTCCTTACCGGCGACCTGCCCTCCCCTGTCAACCCGCCCTCGGGCTGCCGCTTCCACCCTCGGTGCCCGCGGGCCGAGGGGGACTGCGTTGCCGTGGAGCCCGTGCTCGTGCCGGTGCTCGGCGACGGGCCGGAGCACCCCGCGGCCTGTCATCACCCGCTGCACTTCGGCGAGGACATGGGGTCCGGTCGGCCCGCGCTCGCCGGGCCTCCGGCGCCGGGTGGCACTCACGGACCGGGAGTGACGTGATGACGGACCTGACCCAGATGAGCCAGGGCAGCGACAGCGCCGGAGCCGAGCCCGGCGAGGCGAGGGCCGAGATCGTCGGACGTGGACCGTGGGAGCTCGCCTGGCGCAGGCTGCGTCGCGACAGGGTCGCGATGGCCTCGCTGGTGGTCATCGTCCTCATGGTGGCCATGGCGATCGCCGCGCCGCTGGTCGCCCACGTCACCGGGCACGGTCCCAACGAGCAGTACCACCGCACCGGACTGACGCCCGACGGCCTTCCCCGCCCTCCCGGCTCGACCTTCTGGCTCGGGACCGACTCCCTCGGCCGCGACATCCTGGTCCGCATCGCGTACGGCGCCCGGGTCTCGCTCGGAGTGGGGGTCCTGGCCACCCTCCTCACCGTCGGCGTGGGCGTCGTGCTCGGGCTGCTCGCGGGCTTCCTCGGCGGCCTCGTGGACATGCTGCTGGCCCGGCTCATCGACATCGTGCTGTCGGTCCCCTTCCTGCTGGTCGCCATCGCACTGGTGTCGGTGACCGGCCCGAGCATGGGGGTCACTGTGCTGGTGATCGGGCTGTTCAGCTGGGCCTCGATGGCGAGGATCGTGCGCGGTCAGGTGCTCTTCCTCCGCGAGCGCGAGTTCATCGAAGCGGCCCGGTCGCTGGGGGCCAGCGACCTACGGATCATGTTCGTCGACGTGCTCCCCAACGTGCTTGCCCCGGTGATCGTCTACACCACCCTCCTGGTCCCGGTCGTGATCGTCATCCAGGCGACCTTGTCCTTCCTGGGTCTGGGTCTGCCCGCGCCGGCGCCCGACTGGGGCGGGATGATCAACGAGGCACGCAGCGTCTACACCGTCGCCTGGTGGTTCGTCGCGTTCCCGAGCCTCGCCCTGGTCATCACGACCATCGCCTTCAACCTGTTCGGTGACGGGGTGCGCGATGCCGTCGACCCCAGGATCGACCGTCTCGTCAAACAGAGGTCACGCCGATGATCAAGTTCCTCCTCGTCCGGATCCTCACCGGCCTGCTGGTGCTGTGGATGATCAGCATGGCGGTCTTCGGGCTGTTCTTCGTCGCACCGAGCAACGTCGCCCGCACACTCGGTGGGCGGCAGGCGACCCCGCAGACCATCGAGCTCATCAACCACCGACTCGGCCTGGACCGACCGATCTGGAAGCAGTACTTCTCCTTCATCGGCAACGCCCTGCACGGCAACCTCGGCTACGACTACTACCACCAGCAGCCGGTGACGACGATCATCAAGGAGGCTTTCCCGATCACCGCCTCGCTGGCACTCGGCGCGGCGGTCATCTGGCTGGTCCTCGGCGTCTTCAACGGCGTGGTGTCCGCGACGCACCCGCGTGGTGTGTGGGACCGGCTCCTGACCGTCGTGTCGCTGGTGTTCTACTCGATGCCCTCGTTCGTGCTGGGGCTCGCGGCGCTCTATCTGCTGTTCTTCAAGCTCACCCTGGCCGGGCACCCGTGGTTCCCCGGCGGCGGCTATGTCCCCATGAGCCAGGGCGTCGGCACCTGGGCCCAGCACCTGGTGCTGCCGTGGTTCACGATCGCCCTGGTATCCGCTGCCACCTACACCCGGCTCACCCGGGGGTCGATGCTGGACGTGCTGGGTGAGGACTACATCCGTACGGCGGTCGCCAAGGGGCTGCGTCCGGGCCGGGTGACCTACACCCACGCACTCCGCTCGGCGCTCACGCCGGTCGTCACGCAGTTCGGCATCGACCTGGGCCAGCTGATCGGGGGCGTGGTCGTCACCGAGCAGATCTTCAGCCTGCCCGGCCTGGGCCGCACTGCCGTGGTGGCCATCACCCAGCAGGACCTGCCGGTGATCATCGGCATCGTCCTGGTCGCGTCCACGGCGGTCATCGTCGCCAACATCCTCGTCGACCTGGCTTACGCCGCGCTCGATCCGCGGGTGCGGCTGAGCTGATCCCGACACAGCCACGGGCGGCGCCCGCCCCGAGACGCAGCGATGCGGCCGCCCCGTGGGACGGCCGCATCGTGCACTGCCCGGGCGCATCCCGGGTCAGCTGCTGCTACTTGGTGTCGTCGCCGGACTCGATGATGCGCTCGGTGACGTCGTAGCCCTCTGTCTCCGGGTGTCCGTGCTCGCCTCCGGTCATGGCGTACTCCTCCTCGGGCGACAACACCA
>JAGQUE010000394.1 GCA_020438665.1 Nocardioidaceae bacterium
GCTACCGCTAGACTTGGATCGGTCCCGTTGCAACGGGTCCTTTTTGGTGGGTGTAGCTCAGCCCGTATAGCACCTGGTTGTGGTCCAGGGGGTTGCGGGTTCAAGTCCCGTCACTCACCCCACTGGATCGAGCCCCGGTCGCCCCGCGACCGGGGCTCGAGCCTTGACCCCGGCGGTTTCCTCGGTGCGGTCAGGGCGTGCGACCGCGTTGCGGCCGACGGCCGATGGGGTACGTCGTCAGCACCCCGACGAAAGAGGCCACGTGCCCGACAACCGTCCCGTCCGCCTGGCCATCGTCAACGACTACGAGCTGGTCGTGCGGGGCACGGCCGCCCTGCTGGCGCCGTACGCCGACCGGGTGCGGGTGGTCGAGCTCGCCAGCCTCGAGCCGGTGGTGGGCCGGGTGGACGTGCTGCTCTATGACACCTTCGGCCAGCTCCAGGGCGACCGGGCCGACCTGGCGGACCTGACGACGTCCGGCGCCAGCAGGGTGGTGGTGTTCAGCTGGAACCTCGAGCCGGCGCTGGTGGCACGGGCGGTCGAGAGCGGCGCCGCCGGCTATATCGCCAAGAGCGTCAGTGCCGAGGAGCTGGTCGGTCTCGTCGAGCGGGTGCATGCGGGCGAGGTGGTGACACCCCGGCCAGGGGCGTCGGTGGGCGACGGATTCGGTCGCTGGCCGGGTCAGGAGGTCGGGCTGTCGTCCCGCGAGTCGGAGATCCTGGGGCTCATCACCCAGGGTCTGAGCAACGACGAGGTCCTCGAGCGCGCCTTCATCAGCAAGAACACGCTCAAGACCCACGTCCGGTCCATCTATCGCAAGCTCGGGGTGACCCGCCGCGCGCAGGCGGTGGTCTGGGGGCACGCCCATGGCTTCGTGCCCCGACCCGGACACGCGTTCTGGGGTGCCGACGCCTGACGGCGGCAACGACCTGGACGCCCGGGAAATTCGCTGACTAAAGTCAGCAATATGTCTGACGAGTCCCCCCACGCCACGCTCCGCCGGTTCAACCGCTCGTGGACCCAGCGGGTCGGAGCCCTCGAGGAATCCTTCCTCGGCTCGGGTCGACCGCTCGCCCTCTCGCGGCTGTTGTTCGAGATCGGCACCGACGGCGCGGCCGTGCTCGGCCTGCGCCGCCGCCTGGGTCTCGACTCCGGCTATCTGAGCCGGCTCCTCCGGCAGCTCGAAGCCGACGGGCTGGTGGACGTGGCGGCCGACCCCGACGACCGCAGGCGCCGACGGGCGGTGCTGACCGCACGGGGGCGCCACGAATGGGAGCTGCTGGACCGCCGTTCCGAGGATCGGGCCGCGGCGCTCGTGGCCGACCTGACCCCCCGGCAGCGGGCCCGTCTCGACGAGGCGCTCGCCACCGCCGACCGGCTGGTGCGCGCAGCATCGGTGGTGTTCGAGATCGTGGCGGCGGACTCACCGGACGCCCGGGCCGCCGTGGCGGCCTACTTCGCCGAGCTCGACGAACGGTTCGAGGGGGGCTTCGACCCCGGTGACGCCTGGACCTCCGACGCCGACTCGCTGGCGCCGCCCAACGGGGCGTTCCTGGTCGCGCGCAGCGACGACGAGGTTGTCGCGTGTGGCGGGGTGCAGCGCATCGCGCCCGACACCGCTGAGATCAAGCGGATGTGGGTGCACCCCGCGTGGCGTGGCGCCGGGCTCGGCGCCCGGATGCTGGGGCGGCTCGAGGAGCTCGCCCGTGACCTCGGTCACGAGCGCGTCAACCTGGACACCAACAGCAGCCTCAGCGAGGCGATCGCGATGTATGAGGCCGCCGGCTATGTCGCCCGCCCGGCCTACAACGACAACCCCTATGCCCGGCACTGGTTCACCAAGAACCTTGCCGGGTGACGGCCATCGGGCGGCGCGGGCAGGTCAGGCAGGGATGTGGCCGAACCGGCCGGACTGGAAGTCCTCGAAGGCCTGGATGACCTCGGCCTTGGAGTTCATCACGAAGGGTCCGGCCCAGGCGAGCGGCTCACGGATGGGGCGGCCGCCGAGGATCATCACATCGAGCTTGGGCGACCGACTCTCCTGGTCCCCCGCGGCCGTGACCGTCACGAAGTCTCCGGCACCGAAGACGGCCGACTGCCCCGTGTGGATCGGGCGCTGGTCGGTGCCGACCGTACCGTTGCCGTTGAGGACATAGGCGAGCGCGTTGAACTCGGCGTCCCACGGCAGCTCGAGACGCGCACCCGACTCGAGCGTGGCATGCACCAGGGTCATCGGGGTGAACGTGGACCCGGGGCCCTCGTGGCCGTCGACGCTGCCAGCGATGACGCGGACCAGCGCGCCGGCGTCGTCGCTGGTCAGCAGCGCGACGGCGGTCGACCGCAGGTCCTGATATCTCGGCGGGTTGGCCTTGGCCTCACGGGGCAGGTTGACCCACAGCTGGATGCCGTGGAACAGGCCGCCCTGCTGGACCAACCACTCCGGCGGCGACTCGATGTGAAGGATCCCCGCACCGGCGGTCATCCACTGGGTGTCGCCGTTGGTGATCGTGCCGCCGCCGCCGTGGGAGTCCTGGTGGTCGAAGACGCCGTCGATGATGTAGGTCACGGTCTCGAAGCCGCGGTGGGGGTGCCACGGCGTGCCCTTGGGCTCACCCGGGGCATAGTCGACCTCGCCCATCTGGTCCATCATCACGAACGGGTCGAGGTGGGCCACGTCGATGCCGGCGAACGCGCGGCGCACCGGGAAGCCCTCCCCCTCGAAGCCGGTCGGCGCGGTGCTGACCTGCCACACCGGGCGCGGCTGGTCACCCAGTCCGGGGCGGCGTACGCGCGGCAGCACGGTCAGGTCGTCGACGGTCACGGCGGGCATGGGGGTGCTCCTTGTCGCTGGTGAACGTCTACTACCAACATGATCCAAGTTTCAATCATTCCCTCCACGTCGCTCCCATGTGCGCTCCATGCGGGCGGTCCCACGATGCGCACCGAGCGGTCCCCGACGGGGGGATCGGCGACCCGGAGCGACACCCATGACCCCGATCCTGACCCTCACGACCCGCAACACCCTCCGCGACCGAGACCTGCACGTGCTGCACGCCTTCGACCGCGCCGTGCGCCTCCACCTCCGCGACCT
>JAGQUE010000033.1 GCA_020438665.1 Nocardioidaceae bacterium
CGGCATCCCTGTGTGGGTGACCCGGATCGAGTCCGTGCCGGAGGCGATCACGTCGATGCGCAGGCTGCTGACCGAGGCGCTCCAGGTGGCGGAGCCGGCGTGGCTGACGGAGGCTGCCGCCCGGTGGGGCGGCGCTGTGCCTGCTCGCCGGGCCACCGTCGCGGTCGCCGTCTGGCGGGACCCCTGGATGGTCGTGGGTCGCGACACCTTCACCGGTGACCTGCTGGCCCGCGCCGGGCTGGCCAACATCTATGCCGAGCATCCCGCCCGCTATCCCACGCTGGATGTCGGCGCGATCGACACGGCCGGGGCCGATGTCGTGCTGCTCCCCGACGAGCCCTACCCGTTCACGTCCGTGGACGGCCCCGAGTCGTTCGCCGAGACCCGGACGCGACTGGTCAGCGGCCGGCTGCTGACCTGGTATGGCCCGGCGCTCGTCGCGGCCCACGACGCGCTCCATGAGATTTGCTAGGAGGTCCAACCTTCTCGCCGTACGCTGTCTCCATGGCAGCCGACCGCGACCCCATCGCCGAGGCCCACCGGCAGTGGGTCGACCACGGCTGGGGGGACGCCGCCGACGGCATGGCGATGGTGACGTCGCTGGTGCGCGTCCAGCAGCTGATGATGGAGCGGATCGACGCCGTGCTGCGTCCGCTCGGGCTGAGCTTCGCGCGCTATGAGGTGCTGCGGCTGCTGTCGTTCTCGCGGTCGGGATCGATGCCGATGACCCGCCTCGGGTCGCTGCTCCAGGTCCACCCCACCTCGGTGACCAGCGCCGTCGACCGGCTCCAGGCGCAGGACTTCGTGGAGCGCCTGCGCCGCGAGCAGGACAAACGGGTGATCCTGGCGTCCATCACGCCTCTCGGTCGCGACGTCGTCGAGCGCGCCACGGAGGGGCTCAACCGCGATGTGTTCGCAGCCCCCGGGCTCGCGACCGACCAGCTGGCCGCCCTCACCGACCTGCTCGGCGCCCTCCGCGCCCATGCCGGCGACCACGTCGCCCAACCCGCCACCTAGCCCAGCCCCCACCAGCTCCCCCACCCCCTGACGGCTGCGCCGGGTCGTCACATCCGGCGACGACTCGACGCAGATATGTGGATGTCCTAGAATCAGTTCCTTGGACATCCAAGCATCTGCGTCGAGTGACGCCCGAGCCAGCGAGGAAGTGCCGATGACAGCCGACCGCCCCGCCCTGCACGTGCCGACCCACCCGGTGAGGTTCGTGACGGCGGCGAGCCTGTTCGACGGCCACGACGCCTCGATCAACATCATGCGACGGATCCTCCAGGCGCAGGGCGCCGAGGTGGTCCACCTCGGCCACAACCGCTCGGTCCAGGAGGTCGTCGACGCGGCGCTCGAGGAGGACGCCCACGGGGTGGCCGTGTCGTCCTACCAGGGCGGCCACGTCGAGTACTTCGAATACCTCGTCGAGCTGCTCGCGCGGGCCGGGGCCGGACACGTCAAGGTCTTCGGCGGCGGTGGGGGCGTGATCGTCCCGGCCGAGATCGCCCGGCTCCGCGAGTCCGGGGTCACGATCTTCTCCCCCGAGGACGGCCAGCGGCTCGGCCTCGCGGCCATGGTCAACACGATGATCGCCGCCTGCGACCTCGATCTGTGGGAGCAGCGGCCCGCCGACCTCGACGCGGTCCTCACCGGCGATCGGGCTGCCCTCGCGCGCGCCATCTCCGGCGCCGAGACCGGGCACCTCGACGACGCGTTCCGGGCGGCCGTCTCGGCGGCGGCAGCCGCGCGTACCACCCCCGTTCTCGGCATCACCGGCACAGGCGGGTCGGGCAAGTCCAGCCTGACCGACGAGCTCGTCCGCCGCTTCCGCGCCGACCAGCAGGACAAGCTGCGCATCGGTGTCATCGCCGTCGACCCGACCCGGCGCAAGGGCGGCGGCGCGCTGCTCGGTGACCGGATCCGGATGAACGCGCTCGATGGCGAGCGCACCTACTTCCGCAGTCTCGCGACCCGCGGCCAGCACGAGCTGCCCGAGGCCCTCGACGACGCGATCGCGCTGCTCAAGGCCGCGGGCCACGACCTGGTCGTCGTCGAGACGCCGGGCATCGGCCAGGGCGACGCCGCGATCGTCCCCCACGTCGACGTGAGCCTCTATGTGATGACCCCCGAGTTCGGCGCCGCCTCCCAGCTGGAGAAGATCGACATGCTCGACTTCGCCGACGTGGTGGCCATCAACAAGTTCGAGCGACGGGGCTCCCACGACGCCCTGCGCGACGTGGGCCGTCAGCTCGTGCGCAACCGCGAGGCATTCGGCGCTCGCCCCGAGGACATGCCGGTCTTCGGCACCTCCGCCGCGACCTTCAACGACGACGGTGTCACTGCGCTCTACCAGCACCTTTCGGGCGCGCTGACCGAGCACGGCCTCCACCTCGACGCGGGGGTCCTCCCCCGCGTCGAGGTGCGCCACTCGTCGGGGATCACCCAGGTGGTGCCGCCTCAGCGGGTGCGCTATCTGTCCGAGATCGCCGACACCGTCCGGGACTACCACCGCGACACCGAGCGCTGGGCCGACCAGGCCCGCCGGGTGCAGCGCCTCGAGGCCGTCGCCGCCGAGCTGGCCGAACGCCCGGGGGGCGACGCCGGCGACGTCCCGGTGCTCCTCGAGCAGGCGCGATCCGAGCTCGACGCGGACATCGCGGCCCTGCTCGAGCGCTGGCCCTCGGTCGTGGCGTCCTACTCCGGCGACGAGCAGGTGGTGACCGTCCGCGACCGTGAGATCCACACCCGGCTCACTCGCGAGACGCTGTCCGGCTCGACCGTCCCGCGCGTGGCGCTGCCGGCGTACGCCGACCACGGCGAGCTGGTCTCCTTCCTGCGGCGCGAGAACCTGCCCGGCTTCTTCCCCTTCACCGCGGGGGTCTTCCCGTTCAAGCGCGACAACGAGGACCCGGCGCGGATGTTCGCCGGCGAGGGCGACCCGTTCCGCACCAACCGCCGCTT
This sequence comes from Nocardioidaceae bacterium, assembly GCA_020438665.1. The sequence continues at coordinate 2,965 of JAGQUE010000033.1, forward strand.
CAAGCTGCTCTCGGAGCACTCCGACGCCAAGCGGCTGTCGACCGCGTTCGACTCCGTGACGCTCTATGGCCGCGACCCCGACCCGCGACCCGACATCTATGGCAAGGTCGGCACCTCCGGGGTGTCCGTGGCGACCCTCGCCGACATGAAGGCGCTCTATGACGGGTTCGACCTCGTCTCCCCCACCACCTCGGTGTCGATGACGATCAACGGACCGGCGCCGACCGTGCTCGCGTTCTTCCTCAACACCGCGATCGACCAGCAGGTCGACGCGTTCGTCGAGCGGGAGGGGCGCCAGCCGTCGGGCGACGAGCGCGCCCGGCTGACGTCGTACGCCCTCCAGAACGTGCGCGGCACCGTCCAGGCCGACATCCTCAAGGAGGACCAAGGCCAGAAGACCTGCATCTTCTCCACCGAGTTCGCGCTGGGGATGATGGCCGACATCGCCGAGTGGTTCGTCGACCACCGGGT
>JAGQUE010000395.1 GCA_020438665.1 Nocardioidaceae bacterium
TCGACGTCGAAGGCCGCGACGAACTCGACGTCGCGCACGTGGTAGTCGCCGAACACCACGTGCATGAGACCCGGCACGTCGCCCGAGGGGTCGGCGTTCTTGTAGTACTCCACGCCCTGGATGAGCGAGGTGGCGCAGTTGCCCACCCCGACGATTGCTACGCGGATGGAACCCATCGGGCTCGTCCTCCCTGTTTCCTGTGATCTCTCGTGGTCGGTCGTCCGGTCGGGCCGGCTCAGGTCGTCGACGGTGGCGGTGTCTCCGGCTGCCGCCGTTCGGCATTGATCAGGTCGTCCAGCCACCGGACCTCGCGCTCCACGGACTCCACCCCGTGGCGCTGGAGCTCGGCTGCGTAGCCGTCGACTTCCTTCTGGGTCATCGCGAGCTGGCTCTGGACCCGGGCCAGACGCTCCTGGAGACGGGTACGACGACCCTCGAGCACGCGGAGGCGGATCTCCATGTCGGTGCGACTGAAGAACGCGAACCGGATGTCGAAGTTGTCGTCCTCCCACGCGGCGGGACCGACCTCGGACATCAGGTTCTCGAACTCCCCGTGGCCGGCCTCGGTGAGGGCATAGACGATGCGGGGGCGGCGGGTGGCCGACACCGGCGCGGTCGCCGACTCCTCGATGAGGTTGGTGCGCAGGAGCTTCTTCAGCGTGGGGTAGAGCGTGCCGTAGGACAGCACCCGACCCCACCCGAGCATGAGGTTGAGCCGCTTGCGCAGCTCGTAGCCGTGCATCGGACCCTCGTGCAGCAGCCCGAGGACTGCCAGCTCGATGGTCTCTGCCCGACGTGCCATGCGACATATCGTAGCGATATATCCAAGTGACGGAAATCCGCGATATGCCCGGGTGACACATCGCGCCGACGAAGGCTGAGAAGTGCCTGAACCGATTGGGTGCCTCCGGGCGGACGCCGTACCCTCGTGACGTCGCCTCGGCGCAGTGACCTCGCCCTGCCCGCAGGCCGACCCCGCCCCACAGCCGACCCGCGGAGACCTCCCACGTGACAACCAACCGCCAGGCGCCGATCACCGCCTCGACGCGTGCGCGCACCGCCACGACGGCCCCCGGGGGGCGCAAGGGCGGCAAGCCCGCCACGCAGCAGTCCAAGCTCAAGCGGCGACTGAAGAAGACCCTGCTCTGGCTGGTCATCCTCGGCCTGGTCGGCATGCTGGCCGGCGTCGGCACGTTCATCTACCTCTACCAGACCACGCCGATCCCGGACCCCAACAAGGACTTCCGGACCCAGACCACCCAGGTCTTCTATGCCGACGGCAAGACGCCGATCGGAACCTTCGCGACCCAGAACCGCGAGTCGATCCCGCTGTCGGAGATGCCCGACAACCTCCAGAACGCCGTCATCTCCGCCGAGGACCGCTCCTTTTGGACCAACAAGGGCGTCGACCCCAAGGGCATCATCCGGGCGGCGTTCAACAACGCCCGCGGCGGCTCGACCCAGGGCGCCTCGACGATCACCCAGCAATACGTCAAGATCCTCTATCTCACCTCTGAGCGCAGCCTGTCGCGCAAGGTGAAGGAGGCGATCCTCTCGCTCAAGCTCCAGCGCGAGATGAGCAAGCAGCACATCCTCGAGGACTACCTCAACACGATCTACTTCGGGCGCGGCGCCTATGGCGTGCAGGCCGCGGCCCAGGCCTACTTCGACGTGAAGGCCAAGGACCTGACGCTGGCCCAGTCCGCCGTGCTCGCGAGCGTGCTCAACAACCCGACCGGGTTCGACCCGGCCAACGGCCCCGACGCCAAGGACCGGCTCTTCGACCGCTACCAATACGTCCTCACCGGCATGGTCTCGATGGGCAACCTCGACCAGGCCCGGGCCGACAAGGCGCTCGACAAGCTCCCGAAGTTCCCCAAGATCCGAGCCAGCGACCGCTATGGCGGCCAGAACGGCCACATGCTCACCCTGGTCCGCAACGAGCTCCACGAGCTGGGCTACAGCGACCAGGAGATCGACGGGGGCGGGCTGCGCATCACCACAACCCTCGACCCCGGCGTCATGAAGGACATCCAGGACGCCGTCCTGGCGCAGCGCCCCGAGGGCTTCGGCGACAAGCAGCTCCACATCGGCGCGGCGACGGTCGAGCCCGGCACCGGCGCGCTGCTCGGCTTCTATGGCGGCCAGGACTACCTCGACTCCCAGATCAACTGGGCGGTCGCGGGCGGCATGGTCGGCTCGACCATGAAGCCCATCACGCTCGCCGCCGCGATCGAGCAGGGGTTCTCCCTCAAGGACACCTTCTATGGCAACAACCCGTTCGAGTTCCCGGACGGGCTGGCGGTGCGCAACGAGCAGGACACCAGCTATGGCGCCAGCATCAGCGCGATCAAGGCCCTCGAGGACTCGGTCAACACCGCCTTCGTCGACATGACCGACTCGATGAACGACGGTCCGCGCGCCGTCTATGAGATGGCCAAGAAGCTCGGCATCCCGCCGACCCATGGCAGCCAGAGCATGCCCGGCATCCCCAACCGAAGCACCGACCTGAGCCCGGACGACACCCTCATCACCCTCGGGCGCGCGCGGGTGAGCCCCATCAACATGGCCAACGCCTATGCCACGCTCGCCGCGCAGGGCAAACGCGCCGAGGTGCACGTGATCACCAAGGTCGTCGACCCGACCAACGGCCACGACTACACCTTCAAGTCGCCCGCCAAGCAGGTGCTCGACCCCGACATCGCCGCCGACGTCACCTATGCCATGCAGCAGGTGGTGCGATCCGGCACGGGCACGGCCGCGCTCGCCCTGGGCCGACCGGTGGCCGGCAAGACCGGGACCGCGACGAACGGCAAGGACCAGGTGTCCTCGGCCTGGTTCGTCGGCGCGACCCCCCAGCTCGCCACGGCCGTCATGTATGTCCGAGGGGACGGCGACGACCAGCTCGACGGGTGGCTTCCCTCCTACTTCGGCGGCACCTACCCGACGCAGACATGGACGGCGATCATGACCAGCGAGCTCGAGGGGCAGCCGGTCGAGGAGTTCCCGCCAGCGGTCTATGTCGACGGCGAGGCGCCGTCCGACGGTCACGCCCCCCAGCCCACCAGGACGCCCAAGCCGACCAAGACGCCGACGCCGACCCCGTCCGAGACACCGACGCCGACGCCGACGCCAACGGACACACCGACGCCGACGCCAACGGACACGCCGACGCCGACGCCGTCGGACACGCCGACCCCGACGCCAACGGCGACCACCTCGTCGGCCGGCGGCTGACGCCGGTGCGGCTGATGGCATCCTCGCCGGTCGTCTGATAACCAGTCACCGTGGCCGACAACGCGCGCTCGCATCCGACCCTCGACGATCCCGTCGTCGGGGCGCTCAGCGAGAGCGTTGGCGGACCCATGGGTGCTCGGGCCACGCGACACCCCTGGTGGACGCCGCTACGGGTGATCCTCGCGCTGACCGCGATCACCTTCGCGCTGGGCATGGTGCAGAAGAGCACGTGCTATGCCACGTCCTGGCAGGACGGCAACCTCCGCTACGTCCACATGTGCTACTCCGACCTGCCCTATCTCTACACCGGTCGCGGGTTCGCGGAGCTGAACTGGCCCTATGACGACGACGCCCAGGTGCGCCAGCGCTACTCGGTCATGGAATATCCGGTCGGCATCTCCTACTGGGCCTGGGGCACCGCGTGGGTGACCCACTGGGTGTCGGGCTCGCCGGACCTGTCACCGCGCTATGAGCAACCGGCCGACTCGCTGGGCGGCCAGCCGGTGATCGTCAAGGAGATGAAGACCTTCGTCGTGGTCAACGCGATCGGCTTCGCGCTCCTGGCCCTGATCACGTCGGCGTTCCTCGTCCGGGTCAACCCGGGTCGACCCTGGGACGCCGCCGGGTTCGCGCTCGCGCCGCCGCTGGCGCTGACGGGGCTGATCAACTGGGACATGGTGGCCGTCGTGCTGGTCGCCGGCGCCTTGTGGGCGTGGGCGCGTGGTCGACCCGTGCTGACCGGGGTGTTCATCGGGCTCGGCACGGCGGCCAAGCTCTATCCGCTCTTCCTGCTGGGCGGGATCCTGGTGATCTGCTGGCGCCGTCGGCAATGGGGCGCCTTTGCCGTGACCACACTCGTGTCCGCCCTCGCCTGGGCCGTGGCCAACCTACCGGCCGTCATCAGCATCGGCGGTCCGGCCGGGCTGCGCTTCCACCCGGCTCAGTGGGAGGTCTTCTGGACCTTCAACAGCGAGCGGGGCGCCGACCTGGGGTCCATCTGGCTGGTCATCGACCAGGCCTTCAACCTCGGGATCACCGCGCACACCATCAACCTCGGCTCCTGGGCCTTCTTCGTGGCCTGGTGTGCCGGGGTGCTGATCCTCGGGCTCGGGGCCCCGCGTACGCCGCGGCTGGCTCAGCTCGGCTTCCTGATCGTGGCCGGCTTCCTGCTGGTCAACAAGGTCTACTCACCGCAATACGTGCTGTGGCTGCTGCCGCTCGCGGCGCTGGCCCGGCCCCGCTGGCGCGACCTGATCGTGTGGTTCGCCGGTGAGATGTTCTACTTCGCGTCGGTGTGGTGGTACCTCGGCGGCATCCTCGAGCCGGCCGGCGGTGGCGACGTCGGCTTCTATTGGCTCGCCATCGCCGTGCGGATCCTGGCCGAGCTCTATCTCGTCGCCGTGGTCGTCCGCGACCTGCGACGGCCCTGGCACGACCCGGTCGCCTCCGACGACGGCTCAGACGGTGACGACGCGGTCGAACGTGGTCGTGGTGAAGCGGACCCGGACCTCGACCTCGTCGCCGACGGCCGGGACCCGGGGGCCCTCGGGGAGGAAGAGCATCGAGGCCTGCATGTGGGGCGGCTCAGCGAACAGGCGTGACTTGCCGTCGATGTGGAACGGCGAGCGCACGAACCCGGCGGCGTCGAGTCCACCGCGCGCGAGCGCGGCCGCCCGGGACCGGACCGACTGGTCGCCGGTCGGCGCAGCGAGCCCGATGCCGTGGGCGGTGCCGCCGCTGACGACCAGGAGGTGGCCGGACTTGGGCACCGAGCGCTGGCGGTAGCCGAAGGCGTCACCGCGCTCCACGGGATGGACGTCGAGGACGGTCGCGGTGACCCTGAGTGCACTGCGGTCGCCCAGCCAGAGCGACGTACCGATCCGCGGCCGGAAGGTGAGATCGGGGTAGGCGGCGCGGAGGCGGCCCAGCTCGGCCACCGTGAGGTGGCTGACCCAGATCGTCGTGGTCTCGAGGCCGGCCGAGACGACGTCGGTCAGCAGGCGGTGCATCTCCGACTCGTGGCCGCCCTGTCCGAGCGGGAGGTGGAAGGCGACGCCCTCGAGACGGCCCCCCCGCCCACGGCCCAGGGCGTGCAGCCGGGCTCCCACCGCGCGCAGCTGGCGGGCGGTCAGCCCGTGGCGCAGCATCGTGGTCACCTCTTCGAGGACATAGCGGGCGCGCTGGTCGCGCTCGAGCAGCGCGACCAGGTCCTCCTCCCGGCTGACCGTGTGGATCACGCGGTCCGAGAGGCCGGGCGCCAGGTCGAGCGCGGCGCCGAACGGTCGCCACGGCGTGAGCACCAACAGCGACCCATCGAACCGCTGCGCCGCCTCGGGCAGCTCGTCATAGGTGCCGACCGCCAGGGTGTCGACGTCGTGCCCTTGCGCCGTCAGCCACTGGCTCTTGCGTGCCAGCCGTCCAACGGTGAAGCCATAGCCGTTGCCCTTGGCGACCGGGACCAGCCCGGGGTTCTCGCCGGCGACGGCCAGCAGGTGACGGCGCCAGCGGGTGCCGTCGATGGTCAGCGTGAGGCTCATCCCCGCCTCCGCATATAGAGGTCGAAGCCGCGATAGAGCAGGTTGTTGAGGGGCAGGTCCCACTCGCCGGCGTATTCGACGGCCTCACCGCCGGTGCCGACCTTGAACTGGATGAGGCCGACGTGGGGGTCCTCGGCGTCGAGGGTGTCGGTGATGCCGCGCAGGTCATAGACCTCGGCACCGGCTGCGAGCGCCTGGCGGATCATCGCCCACTGGACAGCGTTGGAGCCGCGGACCTCGCGCTTGTCGGTGGAGGAGGCGCCATAGGAGTACCAGGCGTGGGCGCCGACCCGGATCGCGATGGTCGCGGCCACGAGATCGCCCTCGTGGTGGGCGAGGTGGACGGTGATCCGATCGGGCTCCTCGGCCGCGAGGGCGTCGTACATCGTCTCGAAGTAGGGCAGCGGGCGCGGGGTGAAGTGGTCGCGCTCGGCGGTGTGGACATAGAGCGCGTGGAACGCGGCGAGATCGGTGCGGCTGCCGATCGTGGTGACGACGCCGGACTTGTCGGCCTTGCGGATGTTGCGGCGCCAGAGCTGGTTCATGCCGGCAAGGACGTCGGCCTCGCTGCGCGGCGCCCCCGTCGAGTCGGTCAGCGGCACCCAGAAGTTGAACTGCGGCTGGCCGGCGGAGAAGCCGCCCTCGGCGACCTGGTGACGCCAGCCGAGCTCGGTCAGCTGCGAGACCACGGCGGCACCGGCCTGTGACCGCTCGAGGGGAGGCAGCTCGGTGAGACGGCGTACGTCGGCGGACGCGATGCCGTCCTTGACCTGGGCCGCGTTCCACCGGCGCGTGATCACCGGCGGACCCATCCGGACGCCGAAGGCGCGCTCGCGACGCAGGTGTGCGGTCAGCGGGTCGAGCCAGTCGGCGAGGTCGGGGCTGTCCCAGTCGATGACCGGGCCCTCGGGCAGGTAGGCGAGGTAGCGCTTGAGCCGAGGCACCTGGCGATAGAGCACCAAACCGGCGCCGACCGGCGAGGATCCCGCGCCGTCGAACCAGCCGAGCGACTCATGGCGCCACTCCGACTTCGCCCGACCCCACGCAGGGGTCTGCAGGAAGCTCGCGGACCGCCGGCCCCGGAGGAAGTCCAGATGCTGGCTTGCCGAGATCGGCCGGACGGTCAGACTCACAGCAAGCGAGGCTACCGGGTCGTCGGCGACGCCCCGAACGAGCAACAGGGATCCGAGCGGTCCCCCGCACCTCTCGGATCCCTGTGCATCGCTCCTACCCGCCCGAGGGGAGTTGAAACACCCCGACTGGGCAGGCGCGCTACTGACATGGAGCGGGTCTGCACCCATCAGATACATCGACCGGAAAGAAAGTTGTGAAGAAATTTTCGGCCGCTCTTTGTGGTCCGTCCTGGGTGCTGCGGATTCCGTCGCGACGCGTGTTCGGGCACAGTGGGGGACGCAGGTGAACCGCGTCACGTATCAGGACGAGCCTCGGGTCCTCCTGACCGATGTGACGACCTCGACAGCCCCAACGTCGGTGCGGGAGAGCAGCGTGGGACAAGCAGGATCGCGGGACCGGTCCGGCCAGGTGTGGTCGGACGCCTCGTCGTGCTTCCGCCGCTGGCTCGACGGCGACCAGGCCGGGCTGGACGAGCTGGTCGCGACGATGACCCCGGTGCTGTGGCACGTGGTCCGCGCCTACCGGCTGTCGCAGGACTCCGCCGAGGACGTCATCCAGACGACCTGGCTGGCGCTCGTACGCCGCCGCGACAACATCGAGGACGCCCAGGCCGTCGGCGGGTGGTTGACCATGACCGCCCGGCGCGAGGCATGGCGGGTCTCCCAGAAGTCGTCACGTGCCGTGCCGGTCGAGGACGTCGAGTTCGAGACGCACCTGCCTGCCCAACGGTCGGCCGAGTCGGAGGCGGTGCAGCACGACGACGAGGACCGGCTCTGGCTGGCGGTGGCCACGCTCAACGAGCGCTGCCAGCGACTGCTGCGGATCGTCGCCTTCGAGCACCGGCCGGACTACAAGGCCGTGGCGGAGACGCTGGACATGCCGATCGGCAGCATCGGGCCCACCCGGAGCCGCTGTTTGGCGAAGTTGCGCGCGGCCCTCGGGGACGCCGCTGATGCAGAGGAGACGGGGCGATGACGCGCGAAGAGATCTTTGGGGCCCTCGAGGAGCTGTGGACCCAGCGGGACCCGATGCCCGACGGGCTGGTCGAGCGCATGCAGGCGCTCGTCCACGCCGAGGTGGCGCTCGCCGACACCGACCTCGACTATGAGCTGATGCTGCTGATCGAACGGACCTCCGAGCTCGCCGGGACGCGCAGCGCCGGAACGGCCTACACGCTGCGGTTCGGCGGCGACAACCTCGACCTGCTGGTCCGGGCCGGCGGCGGCAACGGCGGCGCGACGACCCGCCTGGACGGCTGGGTGGTTCCGCCGGCCTCCATCACCGTGCGCGCCACCCGCATCGACGACGGCGCCGAGCAGTCGTGGGAGACCCAGGTCGACGACCGCGGCCGCTTCGAGTTCCCCGAGCTGCCCGTCGGCCTCTACCGACTCTGGCTCACCCCCGCCGACGAGGACGCCAAGCCCTTCGGCACCCCGGCTTTCGAGATCTGACCACCTGGAGGACCCATGGCGATGCCCGGCAGCAATGACTCCTCGAGTGGGTCGAACGGGTCGAACACCAAGCCCGTTCGACACGTCGACTACTCATTGTGGCGGGACCCCAGCCCGCCCTCGCGGCGGTTCCTGGACAACATCCAGGGGCGCGTTCTCGACCCTGCCACGGCCCTCACGATCGACGGCATCCGACCGTTCCCGACCGTCTATATCGGGCCGCGCATCCTGATCTCCAAGCGGCCCGGCTGGGAGCGGCAGCTCGAGCGCCTGAACGCCGTCGCCGCCGGGCTTGGCTGGGCGTTGACCGAGGACGCGTCCGAACCGACCCCGGAGCCACCCAAGAACCGCCGGGTCGTGGAGTCGGGCAGGCTCATCCCGCCGGCCATCCTCGAGCGACTGCAGATGCTGGACGTGGTGCGCCTGACCGTCTCCGTGCCCGGCGGTGCCCCGGACCCCGCTCGCGAGGCGCCGTTGGCGCCCGACGGCTGGGTGCTACTGCAGAACGCTCGGATCAAGTACGGCATCGAGGAGATGCGTGGTGTCGGGCTCGATCACGTGATGTTCATCCGGTCGATCGACCCGAGCCCCTACCACGACTCCAACCCCTACCACGACTCGAACCCCTATCACGACTCCAATCCCGTCAGCTCGGGCTCAGGGGCCGTCGCGACCTATGGCCTGCCGGGCTTCGGTGGCCGCCAGCCGGTCGCCTATGTCGGTCCGTCCCTGCCCCGCTGCGGCGACGACGAGGTCGCCGGCCGCCGGCCGGTCGTGGCCGTCCTCGACACGGGGTGCGGTGACCACGACTGGCTCGACGGCATCGTGCGTCGCGACGTGCGATGCGGGGTCCAGGAGATCGGCTACACCGACGAGGCCTCGGACCCCGAGCGCTACCCCGACCAGACCGGGGCCCTCGACGGCGGCATCGATCCGCTGGCCGGTCACGGGACCTTCATCTGCGGGCTGATCCGACAGGCGTGCCCGGACGCGGACATCCTCGCCTGGCGAGTCGTCGGATCCGACGGCCCCATCGTCGAGTCGGCGCTGGTGAGCTCCCTCCGGCTGATCGCCGAGCTGGTCTGGCGCGCGCTCGGCGATCCGACCAACCCCGACGAACCGCAGATCGACGTCCTCAACCTCTCGATGGGCTACTACCACGAGACGCCGACCGACCAGCAGTTCGACAGCACGATGTATGAGATCCTCCGGCTCATCGCGGAGGCCGGGACCACCGTCGTGTGCTCGGCCGGCAACGATGCGACGGCGCGCCCCATGTTCCCCGCGGCCTTCGTCCCGTGGCTCGACGGCAAGGGTGGCTTCCGGGCCGAGCCCGACCTCGCGGCACCGCTGGTCTCGGTCGGCGCGCTGAACCCCAACGGCAGCACCGATGCGCTCTTCTCCAACACCGGCCCCTGGGTCCGCTGCTATGAGAAGGGCGCGGCGGTGCTGAGCACCATCCCGGCCTGGGACGGTGGCCTTCAGGCGGTCGCTGCCGTGGAGGCCTACCAGCGACAGCGGTCGGCGATCGATCCCGACGACTTCCGTGGCGGTTTCGCGGTGTGGAGCGGCACCTCCTTCTCCGCACCGCTCTTCGCTGGCAAGGTCGCCGAGGCGCTCCACCGGGATGGCGTGCCTGCTCGCGAGACCACCGGGACGGCCGAGGAGTCGGCCGCCGCAGCCCGTCAGCGAGCGTGGGCCGCGACGCGGTCGCTCGCGGATGTGGAGTCGGTCGCGCCCCGCAAGGGACGCAACCGTTATGCCGACATGTGGAAGCACACGTTGGGCTGAGACGGCGGAGGCGGGATCATGGCGGGATGCTCACCGCTGTCCAGCTCCACGAGCGTGGCCGCGCGCTCAGCAACGCTGGCCGTCATGCGGCGGCCAGACGGCTGCTGACCGCAGCACTGCAGCGGACCGACGACGAGGACCTCCTGGCCCGCGTCGAGGGGTCGTTGGCCTATGTCGTGGCGGAGCTGGGGGCCCCCGACGAGGCGTGGGCGCTGTGTGACCGCGCCCTGGAGCGCCCGGGGATCTCGGCTCACACGCGAGGCGTGCTGAGCTCGCAGCGGGGGCTCATGCACATGCGCTCGGGCCACACGCTGGACGCGGTCCGCGAGTTCACCGTGGCGCTGCCCAATCTCGACGGCGATGACGAGCTGGTCGGGCGACTATTGCTCAACCGGGGCAACGTCCACCTCCAACGAGGTGACGGTCGGTCCGCGTCAGCCGACTTCCGGTCGGCACGCA
>JAGQUE010000396.1 GCA_020438665.1 Nocardioidaceae bacterium
ACCTGGCCACCGGCGAGACCAAGTTCGCCGAGACCTACGACGAGTTCCTGCAATACAAGGCGGAGTTCAAGCAGTACTGCGAGACCTCCGACGCCTGTTGAGCGATGACCGTCCACTGCGGGGTCCTCGGCGACCCCATCGCCCACTCGCTGTCGCCAGCGCTCCACCGCGCCGGCTATGCCGAGCTGGGGCTGTCCGACTGGGCCTATGACGCCCACCGGGTGGCCTCGGGCGGGCTCGCCGACTTCCTCGCCGGCCTCGACGAGGCGTGGCGCGGCCTGTCGCTCACGATGCCGCTCAAGCGGGAGGCGATGGCCCTCGTCGGGTCGGCGTCCGACCGCGCGGTGATGGCGGGCGCCGCCAACACGCTGGTGTTCTCCTGGGCGGGCGGTGGCGCGACGGTGGTCGGCGACAACACCGACATCCCCGGTGCTGCGGCGGCCCTGCGGGAGCGCTACGCGGGCCCGGTCCGGCGTACGGCGATCTGGGGCGGCGGCGCGACCGCGGCCTCGACCCTGCTGGCCGCGGCCGAGCTGGGCTGCCGGGAGTTCGACCTGCTGGTCCGTGACCCTTCTCGCGTCGCGGACACGCTGGCCGCGGCCCGGCGCTTCCCCGAGCCGCTGGCGGTCCGCGTCGGCGGGCTCGGCGACCCCGTCGAGGCCGATCTGCTGGTCTCGACGATCCCGGCGCCGCCCCAGGAGTCGCTGGTGGACTCGATCGTCGGCGTGGCGGCCGTCTTCGAGGTGCTCTATCACCCGTGGCCCACCCCGCTGGCCCGGTGGGCCGACGACGCCGTCCCGCTCGTCGCCGGGCTCGACCTGCTCGTCCACCAGGCGGCGGTGCAGTTCGAGCTGTTCACAGGTTCGCGTGCGCCCCTGGCCGCGATGCGCCATGCTGGCGAGGCGGCCCTGGCCGCACGGATCGGCGAGACGGGCTAGGGACGGACGATGGACTGGGTGGCGCACGCGGACACCGCCGCGGTGGCCGCACTCCTGTGCGGGCTCGGCGGCCTGCTGGTGCCGCGGCTGATCGCCGTACTCCCCGAGCCGGACCCTGACGACGAGCTGGAGCAGGGCGAGCCCGACAAGGAGCTCTATGCCGACCTCGCGCGGCGCCCCGGGCTGCCCTGGCGGCTCGGCCTGGTCGCGGCCGTGGCCGGGGCGCTGATCGGGTTCGCCTATGGCTGGGAGTGGGTGCTGACCTATCTGCTGCCGCCCGTGCCGCTGCTGGTGGCGCTGGGGTTCATCGACCTGCGCACCCGCTATCTGCCGACGCGGCTGATCCAGCCCACCTATGCCCTCGTCGCGGTGGGGATCGTGGTGACCTGGGCGGCGACCGGCGACCTGCACAGCGTGGTCCGGGCGGCGGTCGCCGCGGCGCTCGGCTTCGTCGTCTACTTCGTGCTCTTCTTCATCAGCCCGCGGGGCATGGCGTTCGGCGACGTCCGCCTCAGCGGGGCCGTCGGTCTCGCCCTCGGCCACCTCGGCTGGGGTGCCTTCCTCGTCGGGATGTACTCCGGGTTCCTGCTCTTCGGCATCCCCGGGCTGCTCGTCGCACTCGTCCGCTGGGACCGCGCCCTCCTCAAGGCGCGCTATCCCTACGGGCCGGCCATGATCGTCGGCGTCCTCGTGGGCGTGCTGTGGGGCAACCAGTGGTGGGCGGCGTTCCTCCAGCGCTGAGACTCCTCGACGCCCGTGCTGCTGATTCACCAAGGTAGGTAGGCGAAGCGTCACTTACCGTGCGGAGTTCACCTGGGTAGGTGCGGGTTCGCCTACCTACCTTGGTGAACCGTCACCACCAGCGACCAGGCAGAAGCCGCCCGGCAGCGCCACCGCAACGAGGTCGTCACCCGCGAGACCGTGGCCGGAGCGCCCTCGGCGCCGTGAAAGACTGACCCCCATGCTGCGCTGGCTCACTGCGGGCGAGTCCCACGGACCCTCCCTCGTCGCGATCCTCGAAGGACTCCCGGCCCACGTCCGGGTCACCTCCGAGGACATCGGCGACGCCTTGGCGCGGCGGCGGCTCGGGTTCGGCCGCGGGGCCCGGATGAAGTTCGAGGCCGATGAGATCCGCATCCTCGGCGGCGTCCGGCACGGTGAGACCCTCGGTGGCCCCGTGGCCATCGAGGTCGGCAACAGCGAGTGGCCCAAGTGGGAGAAGGTCATGTCGGCCGACCCCGTCGACCCGGTCGAGCTCGACGCGCTGGCCCGCAACGCCGCGCTCACCCGGCCGCGCCCCGGCCATGCCGACCTGGTCGGCATGCAGAAATATGACTTCACCGAGGCCCGCCCCATCCTCGAGCGGGCCTCCGCCCGCGAGACCGCGGCTCGCGTGGCGCTCGGACGCGTCGCCGCCCACTTCCTCGAGCAGGCGACCGGCGCCCGGATCGTCTCCCACGTCGTGCGGATCGGCCCGGCCGCCGCACCCGACGGCGTCGTACCGGTGCCCGAGGACCAACAGCGGCTCGACGACCACCCCGTCCGCTGCCTCGACACCGACGCGGGCGAGGCGATGGTGGCTGCCATCGACCAGGCCCACAAGGACGGCGACACCCTCGGTGGCGTCGTCGAGGTGCTCGCCTATGACCTCCCGCCCGGGCTCGGGTCCCACGTCCACTGGGACCGCCGTCTCGACGCGCGGCTGGCCGGGGCCCTGATGGGCATCCAGGCGATCAAGG
>JAGQUE010000397.1 GCA_020438665.1 Nocardioidaceae bacterium
GTCGCGATCGGCGACTCCTTCACCGAGGGCGTCGGTGACCCCGACCCCGAGCGCCCCAACGGCCTGCGCGGCTGGGCCGACCGGGTCGCCGAGGTGCTCGCCAAGCAGCCCGGCGTCGGTCCGGGCGAGTTCGGCTATGCCAACCTCGGCATCCGTGGTCGCAAGATGCGCCAGATCATCGACGAGCAGATCGAGCCGGCGGTCGCGCTCGCGCCCGACCTGCTCACCATCTATGCCGGCGCCAACGACATCCTGCGCCCCAAGGTCGACATCGACGGGCTGCTGGCCGACTATGACGCCGCCATCGCCCGCCTCGCGACCACCGGCGCCACGGTCGTGATGTTCACCGCCTATGACCCCGGCATCTCGGCGCTGTTCCGACCGGTCCGCGGCCGGATGGCGATCTACAACGAGGGGGTCCGCGAGATCGCCGACAACCACGGCGCCCTCATCGCCGACATGTGGCGGATGCGCGACGCCCCGGCCTGGGCGATCTGGGACACCGACCGGATGCACCTCAACTCCTTCGGCCACAGCCACATCGCCATCGCCGTCCTCGACCGGCTCGGCATCGACCACGGCCTGGTCGAGCCCGCGCTGCCGGTCAGGCCCGAGCTGACGCCCGCGGAGGTGCGCCGCGAGAACCTCGCCTGGGCCAAGGAGCACGCCGCCCCGTGGGTGCACCGTCGCCTCACCGGCCGCTCCTCCGGCGACACGATCAGCGCCAAGCGGCCGACGTACGCCCCCATCGACTGACGACCCCATCGACGCTGACGGCCCCATCGACGGCTGATCAGCCGGCCCGTTCGGCATCGGGACGGAGAGGTTGGTAGCATCGCACCCGCCGTCCGGAGACGGGCGGCACGCGGATGTAGCTCAGTTGGTAGAGCGCGACCTTCCCAAGGTCGATGTCGCGAGTTCGAGCCTCGTCATCCGCTCCACGTTCCGAGCCTTCTCTGTGTGACGCACGGATCAGCGAACCCGCCGATCAGGCCGTTCCGCCCCCACGGGACCCCGTCCTAGCGTGATGCTGTGACGGCTCTTCCTGCTCCGCTCCTCCGCGTTCTCGTCGCGGCCGCCTGTGCCGCCTTCGTCGCCCTGCCGGTGGTCACCGCGTCCCCCGCCTCCGCCGATCCCAAGCCCGCCGAGGGCAGCTCCTGGCCCCGCTGCGGCGAGGGCACCGACACCGACGGCTTCTATTGCGTCGAGTCGGTGACCCGCAACGGCGTGGAGGTCTACACCCCCGACGGCTCGGTCGACGGCGACTACGAGCTCCCCTACATCGACCTGATCGGCCCCGGCGACATCCGCTTCGGCGTCGAGCACTGGCAGGTCGTCGGCGGCTCACTGGTCCCCGCCCCCGACAGCGAGTTCGGCGACGTCGACCCGACCGCCAGGTGGGAGTGGGTCGTCAACACCGGGACGATCGACCCCGTCGAGCTCTACGGCCACATCCAGGACCCCGAGCTGGTGCTCGGCGGCAATGCCACCGACGGCTACACGTTCACGCTGTCGCTCACACCGACGCCGATCGCCTGGAACTGGGACGCCAATGGCTGGGTCGACTGCAGCTATGACGGCGGGTGCGGTGACGAGACGACCGTCGCCGGCCTGGTCTATGACGGCTTCGTCACGGGCTATGTCACCGATGGCGTCACCTCGGGCCTGCCGGCGGCCGACATCCCCTTCCGTCGGGGCTATGTCAACAGCTACAACGCCCAGGACGCCTACTGGTTCTATGACGCTGCCACCAACGCGCTGGTCGTCCGGATGGCCAACGTCCACCTCAAGGCCCCGGGCGTGCCAGCGACCGGCTCCTTCGAGACCTTCATCCCCGACAGCATGTTGATCCGTGAGTACGACGTCCCGGACCCGGCGTCGCTGACCGACGCGTCGTTCACCGTGCGCCGGACGGGCAGTGACTCTCCGGTCCCGTTCACGGTCACCCGCGAACCTGGCGGGATCCGGCTGTCGATCGACGGCATCACCTTCTCGACACCCCAGTTCAGGATCCGGCCCAAGGTGTCTCTGCCCGGCGCCCCGCGCTGGGGCTCGGTCAGCCGCTCCCACAAGAGGACGGTCAAGGTGATGTTCAAGCGGCCGCTGGCCGACGGCGGCAGCCCGATCAAGGCCTACAAGGTGCAGTGCGCCCGCGGTGAGAGCGCCTGGACCATGAGGCTGCCCAAGGTCGCCCCGGCGTTGTTCCCCCACATGACCGCCAAGCCGATGACCTGCCGGGTGCGCGCCATCAACGGCGAGGGCCGTGGACCCTGGTCGACACCCCGGATCGGCTGACGCGGCCTGGCGGCGGCGACCCGGCGACCCGGTGACCGGACCAGACGATCCGCGCCCGGGATCAGCTCGTCTGGGACTCCTGGGACTTATGGGGTTATCGTGGAAGGAGTGACTTCTTCCCCACGGTAATCGAGGACTTCCCCATGCCCCGCCGCCGCACCGTCGCGATCGTCTCGCTGGCCGCCCTGATCGCCATCGCGCCGTTCCTGCCGCGCGCCCACGACAACCGACCCCAGGGCCGGATCACCCCGGTCGACGGTGGCAGCGCCGCCGCGCCCGCCGACGCCAGCGGCTATGGCGTGGTCACGCCCGCCATGCAGGCCGAGATCAACCGCGTCGTCGACACCGTCGCCCGTCAGCCGGTCGCCCGCGGCAAGGTGACGCTGTCCGAGCTGGCTACCCAGCAGGTGCAGTGCGCGACGTTCGAAGGGCTGACCTACTGCCTTGGCATCGGGTGGACCGACCGGCCCGCCGCCCAGGTACGGGCCGAGGTCGCGCAGGCCGCCCGGACGGCCGAGGTCCGCGCCAAGGGCGCCCCGGTGACCAACACCGGCGACCTCGACCCCGCCGCCCAGCTGCAGTCGCTCGCCAAGGTCTCCCCAGCCGTCCGCGCGAGCCAGGACCGCGCCGAGCTCACCGAGGCCGCCCGCTCGGTGGCGAAGGTGTGGGTGCTGCGGCACGACGTGCTCGGCGTCCCCTACCCGCAGGGCTTCCTGGCCCGCCACCCCGAGGTGGCGGCGCTCACCGGGCAGACCACGACCCTGACGCCTGCCGCGCGTACGGCGACCCCCACGAAGTCCGCCAGCGCCAGCCCCACCACGTCGGCCACCCCCACCAAGTCGACCAGCCCCACCCGCTCGACCAACGGCAGCCCGTCGGCCACGGCGACCTCGTCCGGCACCACGCAGGGCCGCGGCTACCCGGTGCGCGACCAGGTGCTCGACCCCACCCAGGTGCACGCCCAGGTGCGCTCCTACTGGTGCGGTCCCGGATCGACCCAGATGATCGTGTGGGGCTGGACCGGCAAGAAGGTGGGTCAGGGCGTGTGGGCCAGCCGACTCGGCACCACCACCAGTGGGACCGCCATCGGCTCGATCGTCAGCGTGATCAACAAGTACACCGGCTGGGACCGCCCCGACTACGCCGGCCCCTACATCACCCTCGACATCGGCGACTGGACCTATCACCAGTGGTACGGCCTGATCAAGAAGCACATCAGCTCCTACCGCGCACCGATCGTGATGCACCCGATCCTGCTCAAGAAGTACTTCCCCTACCTGGCCTACGACGCCTCCGGGCACTACCAGGTCGGCCGCGGCTACGACAAGCGCGGCAGCCAGCCCAACCTGGTGAGCTATTTCGAGCCCTGGAACCAGAAGAAGTTCAACCCCGCGCTGCCCTACATCAAACGGGTCCAGTGGCACTCGGCCTACCTGGCGTTCCGCGCCAACAAGGCGCACCCCTACCACAACCTGGGGGTCTGAGTGCGGGCTGGCGGACGGCGGCTGCCCGGTCGCGGGGCGGTCACGGTGGTTGTCGTCGCGCTGCTGCTGGGCGCCTGCTCGGCGGGCGACGGCGACCCGTCGCCGACGCCCAGCAGCGGCGGGAGCAGCCCCACCGCTCCGTCGACTCCGGCCGACTCGAGCGCGACGTCCGGCCCCGGCGGGGGGACCTCGGACGCCCCTGAGCCGGTCGAGGCGACCGAGGACCTGCTGCCCTGGCAGCCGGCGCCCGGCACCACCGATGACACGGTCACCGTGGGTGACGGCTGGACCCTGACGGTCGTCGCGGACGGTCGGAGCGTCGCCCTCGACGGCGCCCGCCCGGCGACCGTCCCGATCCCCGCGAGCTCGATGGTCGCCGACACCATGCTGTCGGAGCAGTACGCCGTCGTGGTCGCCGGCGACAAGCGGCTGACCCGGCCGGACCACGCCACCGTGATCGACCTCGCCACCGGCGACCAGTGGACGATCGACGGTCGCTCGGACGTCGCCACGGTGAGCGGCGGCTCCTGGGCCCTCGACGGCGACCGGCTCTGGCACCCGACGTTCGGCCCGGGACGGGCCTACTGCCTGGCTGCGGTGGACCTCGCCGACCGGGCCTCCCAGGTGGTCTGGTGTGCCGACGCCCAGCACGGCTTCACCAACGTCGAGGCCGGCCCGGGTGGCACGAGCCTGATGATGTTCGACGACGCACGGCCGTCGTGCCGCACCCTCGAGCAGCTGACCGGCACCGACGTGACGCCGTTCCCCGGGGTGGCCGACTGCCGCGGCTGGGACGGGCTGCTGCTCGACGACGGTCGCGTCTGGACCGTGCCGACCACGGAGAACCGGATCGAGGAGGCCACGGTCCTCGCATCGGTCGGCGACGCGTTCTATGACCTGGGCCCTGGCCGGTCCGGCACCCTGGTGTCCTGCGGTGGCGCCGTCTACTTCGCCCGCGACCCCGGTCGAGACGGCGGCGCCGCCCAGGTGGTGCGGTGGCGGGGCGGGACGCTGAGCGTGGTCTATGAGTCCCCGGCCGGTGGCGAGTCGGCGATCGCAGGCGCCCCGCGGTGCAGCGGAGGACACCTGACCGTGAGCGCACTGTCCTCGAAGGGCGACGAGCAGGTCACCTCCGTCACATCGTGACTGTCGGAGGTGGTGGCTTCACCCCCGTGCCCTAGGGTCATCCCGTGGACTTCGCCGGGTTCCCCGTCGCGGCCTTGGACTTCTATGACGACCTCGAGGTGGACAACACCAAGTCGTTCTGGGATGAGCACAAGGCCGTCTACCAGGACGCCGTACTCGCCCCCATGAAGGCCCTGTGCGCCGCGCTCGCACCGGAGTTCGGCGAGGCCAAGATCTTCCGGCCCTATCGGGACGTCCGGTTCTCCAAGGACAAGACGCCCTACAAGACGGCCCAGGGCGCCTATGTGGCGACCGGGCCGGCCACCGGCTGGTATGTGCAGATCTCCGCGCGCGGCGTGATCACCGGCGGCGGCTTCTATGACGCCGACGCCGAGCGGCTCGGCTATTTCCGGGCCGCGATCGACGACGACCGCACCGGACCCCAGCTCGCCAGGATGCTGACCACGATGGCCAAGCAGGGCTGGGAGATCGGCGGCGAGACCCTCAAGACCGCGCCTCGCGGCTATGCCACCGACCACCCGCGCATCGAGCTGCTGCGCCACAAGTCACTGACCGTCACCCGGTCCCACGGGTTCGAGCCGATCATCCACTCCGCCGAGCTGCTCGACGCCGTACGCCGGGACTGGCGGCAGGTCACCCCGCTCCTGGACTGGGTGGGCCGGCATGGCTGAGAAGGTCTTCCTCAAGGACGGCACCAAGGGCTGGGTGCTGGCGCTCCTCCCGACCGACCGCGAGGCGTTGGTGCGTGAGTTCGAGAGCCTCTCGCCCGAGTCGCGTCGCCGTCGGTTCCTGATGCCCGTGGTCCACCTGAGCGACGCGATGCTCAAGCACCTCGTCGACGAGGTCGACGGCGTCGACCACGTGGCGCTGGTGCTCATGGCCAAGGCCGGCGACGAGGTGGTGCCCACGGGCATCGCCCGCTGCGTGCGCTACCCCCACCAGCCGGAGGCGGCCGACATCGCCGTCACCGTCAAGGACGACTGGCAGGGTCGCGGCGTGGCCACCGCCCTGCTCGACGTGCTGATGCGCCGCCGGCCCGAGGGCGTCACCCACCTGCTGACCGAGGTGGCCGCCGACAACCCGGCATCACTGGCGATGCTGCGTCACCTGGGGCCGGTGCGGACCTTCGACACCGGCATGGGGATCCTCGACGTCGAGGTCGACCTGGTCCCCACCGGTCACTCGTTGGTCCACGATGAGCCCCACGAGCGGCTTCACGAGGTGCTCGCCGATCCCGGCCGAGCGCGGCTGCGCGCCCGCGACCTGGTCTGCCCCTGGCTGCGTCCCAGCAGCGAGGAGACGGCCGACGGCCCACCCGCGGAGCTCCCGGGGGCACAGTCGGAGACCCCGGCCGGCACCTGAGAGCCCCGACGCCCTCGATGATGCCGCGACATCAGCCGCCGCCGGCCCGTCGTACGCCCTGGGTTGTGACGCCCGCCGTGGTGACGGCCGCCGTGGTGACGGTTCACCGTGGTGACGGTTCACCAAGGTAGGAAGGTCAACCCTCACTTACCGAGGTGAGTTCCGCGAGGTAGGTGCGGGTTCGCCTACCTACCTTGGTGAACCAGCAGCGCCACAGCAGCCCGTACGACGGCAGGGCAGCCGGCTTGGTGGAAGCTGGGGCACCGTCGGCATGGCTCAGCGGCGGGTCCCCCGGTCAGTGGGGCTGCCAGGCGTCCTCGTCGTCGGTGCGTCGACGTACGTCGTCGGGCAGCTCGCCGGCAGCGAGGTCGGCAATGCTGACCTGCTCGAAGACCTCGCGCAGCGACGATCGGGCGGCGATCCAGACATGCTGGAGCACCTCGGCCGACTCGTTGTAGGAGACCGACTCGGGACGCTGGCCATAGACCGAGACGAGCGGGCCGTCGACCGCGCGGATCACGTCGGCCACCGTGACACTGCGGGGGTCGCGGGCCAGCCTCCAGCCGCCGGACTGACCGCGCTGGGACAGCACGATCTCGGCCCGCCGGAGGTCTGCCAGGATCGCCTGGAGGAACCCATGAGGGATCTCCTGGCGCTTTCCCAGGGCCTCGGCGGAGACGGGTTGGGCCCCCTCGCTGCTGGCCATCTCGATGAGTGCGCGCAGCGCATAGTCGGCCTTGGCTGAAACGCGCATGGCGACAGTTTCCCAGACCGAGCGACGAGTACGGGCGACCGGGTCGTGGCGCAGGTCACATTCGAGCCGTTCGCAGGTTCTCCTTGCCAGACGCGGACTCGCGAGGGAGAATTAAGTTACTGGTGAGTAGCAACCGGCCGGCGGCGGGACGCCCCGGCCGGAGACAACCAATCCGTCTGCACAATCCCCGAGAGGGTGGGTCAGTGAGCCACTACAAGAGCAACCTTCGCGACATCGAGTTCAACCTCTTCGAGG
>JAGQUE010000398.1 GCA_020438665.1 Nocardioidaceae bacterium
AGACATCGCTGAGGCCATGGCGGCTGCCCAGTCCGTCGGCGACGACCGGATCCAGCAGCAGACCTCCGGTCGCGTCTCCCCCGAGTCGTGGACCCACGGCTCGGCCGAGTCCCGGATGAAGTGGTTCAACGTCGGCTACACCCAGGGCACCGTTGACGCCTGCCAGCGGGTGTGGACCGTCGACACCCCGTAAGGCTTCGCGTGCTGACGATTCACCAAGGTAGGTAGGGAAGGCCGCACTTACCTTGGTGAACTCCGCGAGGTAAGTGAGGGTTCGCCTACCTACCTTGGTGAACCGTCAACCCGGCCAGAGCAACCGAGGCCGACCCCCGCCGGGGGGGTCAGCCGAGCAGGGCCTCGATCTGGGGGAACTGGCGCTGCAGGGCGCGGAGGTGGGGTGCGACGCTGGGGTGGCGGAACTTGCCGGCGAGGGCTCCCTCGCCCTCGGCGACGCGGGCCAGCGCCCACTCGGCACGGCTGAGCACGGTATAGACGGCCGTCACCTGGGCGCCGAGGCGGGCCTCGGCGGGGCTGGCCACCGAGGGGGGTAGCGCCTCGAGGTAGGCGTCGAGGAGATGCTCGAAGTCCTCGCGGGCGGTGAGTGCGAAATAGCCCACGTCGGCGCCGACGGGACCACGGCCGAGGGTGGCCCAGTCGATCGCCACGACGTCGTCGCCCAGCCGTCCGGGCAGGTTGCCGGGCACGGGGTCGCCGTGCTGGGCCACGCGCGGCAGCGCGTCGAGGGCGTCGAGGAACGACCGACGGTGGAGCCACAGGTGCTCAGCCACATCGGCCACGGTGGTGCGCGCGAGCGTCGGCCAACCGCCGCGCCGCTCGACGCGCGCGAGGCGGTCGTGCAACTGATGGCGCGCCAGCCAGGGCCGCTTCGGCAGGTCGATGCCCGCGAAGCGCCCCAGCGCGCGTGCGACGAACAGGCCAGGGTTGTCGACGGTCGGGACCCGCTCGTGGACGACGGTGACCCCCTCGGCGTCTTCCTCGACCCGGAGCACGCGAGCGGCACGCAGTCCGGGGGTGTCGGCGACGAGCCCGTCGAGGGCGACGTCGGCGACGCGGCGCCAATAGCCGAAGTGGCGCGGGTCGAGCAGCTCGGGCGGATCGTGGGGATCGGGGACACCGAGACGCTTGACGACGACGTCACGACCGCCTTCGTGGGCGAGCCACACGCCGACGGTCGACGTGCTGGCTCCGCCGGGCAGCTGCTGCCACCCCGGCTCCGGGTGCCACATGGTCCCCTCCTGGTCGTTCAGGGGGCACGCTAGCCGATGTCACGGTTGCGATAGATCCACCACGCCAGCACCAGTGCCACCAGCGCCAGCGCGGTCAGCACGAGCTCGCTCCACCACGCCATCGGCTCGCTCGGCACCAGCGGCGCGTGCTGGTACGGCGACAGCCCGACCAGCCAGCCTGGGAGGCTCAGCAGCTCGCCGACGAGACCCACCGTCACGAAAAACGCGAGCACACCCCAGCCCAGCAGGGCCCACCGGGCGCCCAAGGCGAGACAGAGCAGGGCGATCGCAGCGGTGAGCCAGACTGCCGGCACGGGGGCCAGTGCGGCGCCGAGCGTGCGATTGAAGGTATGGCCGAGACTGCCACCGCCGGCGCCATAGCCGATGCCGGCCGAGAGACCGGTCACCGCGAGCAGCCAGGTGGCCCCGAGCAGGGACACGACGGTGACCGCGGTGAACGACAGGGCGCGAGGCGTTGCCGTCGCGAGCACCTCGTCGGTGCGGCCCTCCGCCTCGTCGGTGCCGCCGTGCACCGAGACGCCGATGGCGAAGCCGGTGATGACGAACGCCACCACCGACATGATTCCCGCCAGCATGGCGTCCTCGACCGCACCCGTCCCACCGATCAGCGCGAGCATCCGCTGCCCGGTCGCGGACTCGAACAGCGATCCCAGGTTGGGCACGATCGACCCGAACACCCCGCCCATCACGGCGGCACCGATGGTCCAACCGATGAGGGCGTGGGTGTGCAGCCGGAAGGTCAGTGCCACCACGTCCCGCAGCCGCGGGCTGCCCGCCGCAGGGCCGGGGCGTTCGGCGATCAGCCCCGAGCCGAGGTCGCGTCGCGAGCGGAGCAACACCGCCGCGACCAGCAGCACGGCCGTGAGCGCCGGATAGAGCAGGAGCACCCACCACCGGGGCTCCGACCAGGCCCGCAGCTGGGTGTTCCACCCCAGCGGAGACAGCCAGCTCAGCCACGAGACGGTCGTGTCGCCGACGGCGCGGATCAGGAAGACCACGGCGATGGCCGCCGACCCGATCATGGCGCAGGTGCGGGTGCTGGCCGAGAGCTGGACTGCCACCGCCGCGATGCCGATCCCGACCAGCCCGCTGCCGAGCCACGAGGCTCCGAACACGAGCGAACCGGTGACCGGCAGGCCGCCGACGATGTCGCCCAGCGCGGCGAGCAGGCTCAGGGCAACCATGACCGTGGCCGCCTCGGCCAGGGCCGACACCAGCGGCGCGTCACGGCCGACCTGCGTGGCGGCCATCAGCTCCTGGCGACCGGTCTCCTCCTCGGTGCGGGTGTGGCGACGGACGAGGACGAGCCCGAGCCCCATCACGAACATCGCATAGAGCACCGTGGTCTTGGTCATCGCGATCTCGCCCAGGCTGGTGACGTCGAGGATGGGGCCATAGAGCGCCACGGTGACGGGGCTGCTGTTGATCAGCTCGGCGGCGAGCCCGCGCTCCGCCACGGAGGGATAGAGCGAGTCGGTGGCGGCCGCCGAGGCATAACAGATGAGGAAGAGCAGGAACAGCCAGACCGATGCCAGCACCCGGTCGCGCCGCAGCTCGAAGCGCGTCAGGCTGAGCGTGCCGGCCAGCGTGTCGCTCACGTCGCCGCCTCGCTCCCCGGTGTGCGGTAGAGGTCGAGGAAGAGCTCCTCGAGCGTCGGCGGTGTGCTGGTCAGGCTGCGTACGCCGGCGCCGGTCAATGCCATGAGCAGAGGCACGAGACCCTCCGGGTCCACGGTGCAGGTGACCGTGTGGTCGGTCAGGGCGAGGTCGTGGACGCCCGCGAGCCCGGCGAGGTCCGGCAGGCCCCCCGTGATCTCGGCATGGACCCGGTTGCGGCGCAGGTGCCGCAGGTCCGCGAGGCTGCCGGTCTCGACCGCCCTGCCCTCGCGGATGATGGTGACCCGGTCGGCGAGCAGCTCGACCTCGCTGAGGATGTGGCTGGACAGCAGCACCGTGGCGCCGCCGGCCTTGTGCTCGGCAAGGCACTGGTTGAAGACCTGCTCCATGAGCGGGTCCAGCCCCGAGGTCGGCTCGTCCAGGATCAGCAGGTCAGCGGGGGCCGCGAAGGCGGCGACGAGCGCGACCTTCTGGCGGTTGCCCTTGGAGTAGGCACGCCCCTTCTTGGTGGGGTCGAGCTCGAAGCGCTCGAGCAGCTCGCGGCGCCGTGCGGGGTCGGCCGCGACCTTGCGCATGCGGAGCAGCAGGTCGATGGTCTCACCGCCCGAGAGGTTGGGCCACAGGCTCACGTCACCCGGCACATAGGCGACGCGACGGTGGATCTCGACGGCGTCCGACCACGGGTCCAACCCGAACACTCGAGCCTCACCGCCCTGGGTGCGCAACAACCCGAGCAGGCTCCGGATGGTGGTCGACTTCCCCGCACCGTTGGGGCCGAGGAAGCCGTGCACCTCCCCCGCCGCCACGGTCAGGTCGAGCCCGTCGAGGGCGACCACGTTGCCGAACCGTTTCACGAGACCGCGTGTCTCGACGACTGCGTCCACACCCTCACTCTAGGGCCGAGGCGCCCCAGGGTCAGGCGTTGGTCACCTCCACGGCGAGCGCCTGCGCGTCGACGACGGCGGCGTCGAGCTCCTTGCGGCGGGGGTCGGGCACGGCCAGCCACGGACCCACGACGACCACGGATCGGAGCCGGGGGTCAGCGAGCACCTCGGTCAGGGCCGCCCGGTCGCCGCCGGCGACCACGGGCCGCGTCGCGCCCAGGATGCGTACGGCGTGGTCGGCTGCCGCCTCGAAGGCCCTCCGGGCCTGGTTGTCCCGTCGCCGGGCGAACCGTTGCTGGCTCTGGCCGCCGGCCTTGGTGCGGCCTTGGACGTGCCGCTGCCCGACCTTGTGCTCCTCGAGCCGGTCCCCAGCGAGCCGAGCGACCGCGAACCCGCCCTTGCGGACCAGCAGCACCCCCCAGCCGAGCGGCGGCTC
>JAGQUE010000399.1 GCA_020438665.1 Nocardioidaceae bacterium
TCCGCGGCCTTCGCCGAACGCGCGAACGCCAGCACCGCACCGGGAGACCCCGGCGGCTGGACCCGCTCACCACGCTGGCTGCTCATAGAACAACCCAACCAGGAGCCACCGACAGTTCCGGCCCGAAACCCGGGTTATCCACCGACCTCTGGGTCACGAAACGGTAACGCTTTTCGAACTAGTGTTCCCGGTCCGCGGCGTCGACGAAACAAGCAGCTCCGGCAGGCGGTAAGGGGCAGACATCCGCTCACCTGGCTTCGAGACGCTCGCCGCGCGCCCTCCTCAACCACCGTGCATCGACGCCCCCCGGGCAAGCTCAGGGGATCAGGACCGTGGCGGTGTGGATGAGGACGCCCACGAGGCCGCCGACGATGGTGCCGTTGATGCGGATGAACTGGAGGTCGCGCCCGACGTGGAGCTCGATGCGCCGGGCAGCCTCCTTGCCGTCCCAGCGCTCGATCGTGTGGGTGATGACGGCGGTCAGCTCGGCGCCGTAGCGGCTGACGGCGAAGACCGCGAGGTCGGCCGCCGACCGATCGAGGCGCTCGCGCAGGTCGGCGTCGGCGACCAGCCGGTCCGACCAGGCGGCGAGCTCGTCGAGCAGCCGTCGGCGTACGGCGCCCTCGGGATCCTGGAGCGAGGTCACCAGGGCGCGGCGCAGGGCGCTCCAGAGCGAGATCGCGGACTCCAACACGGCAGGGTGGCTGAGGACGCGCTCCTTGAGACGCTCGGCGCGCTCCTGGGTGGCCGGGTCGGACAGCAGGTCCTGGGCGAGCTGGACCAGCATCGAGTCGAGGGCCTCGCGCGCGTGGTGGCGGGGATCGCTGCGGATGTCGGCCAGCCAGCGCAGCGCCTCGGTGTGGAGGCGGGAGATGACCGCGTCGTTGAGCCGCGGCGGCGCCCACCACGGCGCCCGCTCGGAGAGCACGTCGGAGAAGGTGTCGGGGTTCTGCACGAGCCACCGGCCGAGCTCGTCGAGGCCGAGGTCGACCAGCCCGTGGTGGAGCCGGTCGGCCACGGCCTCCTGGAGCAGGCCGCCGAGCAGGGGTGAGATCGGCTCCTCGAGGAACCGTGGCACGAGCGCCTCGGTGACGAGGTCGGCGACGTGCTGGTCGGTGACCTTGGCGAGCCCGATCGCGGCGAGGTCGGCCACCTCGGCGACGACCCGCTCACGGTGCTCGGGCGCGGCCAGCCACTGGCCGACGCGCAGCGAGATCGTCGCGGCGGCGACCCGGTCGCGGATGATGCCCTCCTGCAGGAAGTTCTCCCCCACGAACTCCTCGAGGCCCCGCCCCAGCTCGTCCTTGCGGCGCGGGATCAGCGCGGTGTGGGGCACCGGGAGACCGAGCGGGTGCCGGAACAGCGCAGTGACCGCGAACCAGTCGGCGATGGCCCCGACCATCGATGCCTCTGCGCCCGCGTTGACGAACCCCCAGAAGCCACCCATCCCGCGGGTCGCGACATAGACGACCGCAGCGAAGACCAGCAACGACACCGCCAGCGTGCGCATGCGCCGCAACCCCCGGCGGCGCTCGGCGTCCGCGCTCGAGTCGAGCGCCGGCCCGGGCAACGGGTCGGCCGACCGCCCCGGGAGCGCGTCGGGACCGTCGAGCGTGGGCGTGGGCGAGGTCATCACGGCGATTGTCCCCCCTGAC
>JAGQUE010000400.1 GCA_020438665.1 Nocardioidaceae bacterium
TCCTCGACCGCGTCGTCGACGGCTATCTGCCCGTCGTCGCCGGGCTCGAGAACGACATCGACGAGATCGAGACCCAGGTGTTCACCGGCGACCCCCAGGTGTCGCGGCGCATCTATGAGCTGACCCGTGAGGTGATCGAGTTCCAGCGCGCGGCGGCCCCGCTCGCGTCGGTGGTCCGCTCGCTGACCGCGGGGTTCACGAAATATGGCACCGACGAGGAGCTCCAGCGCTACCTGCGCGACGTCGAGGACCACCTCACCGTGGTGATCGAGCAGATCGACGGGTTCCGCCAGCTGCTGCGCGACATCCTGACCGTCAACGCGACCCTGGTGGCGCAGCAGCAGAATGAGGAGATGAAGGCGCTCACCGAGGCGAGCATCGACCAGAACGAGGAGGTCAAGCGGATCTCCGCCTGGGCGGCCATCCTGTTCGCCCCGACGCTCATCGGCACCGTCTATGGGATGAACTTCGACACGATGCCCGAGCTCCACTGGCACCTCGGCTATCCGTTCGCCCTGGTGCTGATGTTCCTGGTCAGCCTCGCGCTCTATACGGTGTTCCGGCGGCGCGGGTGGATCTGATGCCGGCCAGTCCGGGCGGCTCGCCGATCCGGCACGTCCTGTTCGACGCCGACGGTGTCCTCCAGGACCTGCCTGGTGGGTGGTACGTCGCCATGGAGCCGTTCCTCGGCGACCGGGTCCGGGAGTTCCTCCACGAGACGTGGACCGACGAGCTGCCCATGCTCGTCGGCCAGGGCGACTACCTGCCCGTGCTCGCCGAGGCGCTCGCTCGTTATGGCGTCACCACGTCCGCCGAAGAGATCTTCGCGGCCGTCTGGCACGACCTGGTCGTCATCGAGGAGACGGTCGCGCTCGTCCACGACCTGCGGCGCCGCGGCTTCGGCGTCCACCTCGGGACCAACCAGGAGCTCCACCGCGGCACCCACATGAGGACCACGCTGGGCTATGACGAGCTGTTCGACGTCAGCTGCTACTCCTATGAGCTCGGCGCCGCCAAGCCCGACCCGGAGTTCTTCGTCCGGGCCGCCGATCGCATCGGGGCAGAGCCGGCGTCGATCCTGTTCGTCGACGACAACCTCGCCAACGTCGAGGGCGCCCGCCTCGTCGGCCTCACCGCCGAGCACTGGGACTTCACCGAGGGCCACGACGTCCTGCTCGGCCGGCTGGCCCGGCACGGCGTCACCCTCACCTGAGGCCTGCCCAGCCCCGGCCCCGCGGGGCCCGGATGACTCAGGCGCACGTCTCGACGCCGTCGACCAGCCAGCCATGGTCGCCCTTCCAGGCGGTCACCTGGGCATAGATCTCGTTGGTCTCGACGTCCACGATCCACCAGGCCGGCTGGCGATGCGGCTCCGGCGGCACCCTGACCAGGCGATAGCCGTCACCGGGGGCCTCGGCGAGGATCGCTTCCTTGCGCGTCGGCGGCCCCGTGGCGTCATCCCCATAGTCGATGGCCGTGCCCGAGTGCGCTTCGCAGTCGGCCGGCCAGTGCGGCGTCGTGGCCACCGTCGGCGCGCCGGTCGGGTCATCGGCCGCCACGGGAGTGCTGACCGCCACGGGAGTGCTGGGCGAGCAACCCGCCAGCGACAGGCTGGCCACGAGCAGGACCATCGGGGCGAGGTGTTGTGGGGTCATGCCGGTGGGACGGCGCCCGGGGCCGTCAGGTTCCGCCGCCTTCGCGGAGCGGCCGCGCTCGACCCGGGTCCCGAAATACACACAACCACCCGGACCGGGGCTTACCCAGCGGGTGGTTGTGCGCTGCTGCTCGTTGGTCCGTCAGCCGCCTCTCGGCGAGTGGCCGCTCTGAGCGGCAGATGGTGAGGCCCGGGGGCATGATTCGAACCAACGCGGGTCCAACCGTAGAAGATCCGCGGCTATTCCGCGAAGTTTCTCCCCAGGTGTCGTCGCTTCGTGACCGAGCAACGCTCACGCGGGCGCCTCGGCCGCGTCCGGCGCAGCGTCCCCGGAAGCCCGCCCTGCCGACAGCACCCCCGCCGCAACGGCGACCGCGAGGCCGACCAAGGGAAGCACAGCGGTCGGCAGGAGCGCCGCATAGATGAGGAACGCGGCCAGCGGCCGCCGGATGGCGCCGGCACCGGCCGCCACCATCGCGGCTACGCCCGCCACCATCGTGGCCTGGGAGCCGAACGGCGTGGCGAGCCCCACGGCCACGGCCATGCCGACCGCGCTGACAGGGAACACCTCGCCGCCGAACCAGCCGGTGGAGAGGCAGGCCACCAGCGCCACCGCCCGCAGGACGGCGAGCGCGAACGCCTCCCACCCCGCGGCACGGCCGTCGAGCAGCAGCTGCATCTGGTCGTGCCCCGAGAACAACGACGTCGGCGCGGCCGCGCCGGCAAGTCCCAGCACCAGACCACCCACGACGCCGCGGGCCAGGAGGTTGGGTGCGACGGCGATGGCCGTCCGGTGGGCGATCGGCAGCGCCTGGTGTAGACCCGCCGCGACCACAGCACCGATCACAGCAGCCACGGCGCCGATCAGGAGACGTGCCCCGAGCCCGAGCGACCACGCCTCGACCTGGAAGGGATGAAGCGCACCGTCGGGGAGCAGGGTGGCGACCACCCACAGGCCTGCGCTGGACGCGACGATCGCCGGGCCGACCGACTGCCAGGACCAGCCTTGCCGGTCGCCCGGCGCCCGCTCGGCGGCGATGGCCACGGCCGCGATGGGCCCGCCGAAGACGCCCGCCAGGGCTGCCCCCACCGAGATCTCGGTGGCCTCGTCGCGGGCGAGGCCGAGGACGGCTCGAGAGCGCGACACCAGGCCGCTGACCAGGACGACCAACGGGGCCTCCGGCCCGAGCGCGGCACCGAAGCCGAGCGAGATCACCCCCAGCAGCGCCAGGCGGGCCAGGCCCACGGGCCGGCGGATGGGCGGCGCCTCGCTCTCGGCCTCGTCGAGGGCATGCTCAAGGTCGTGGACCTCCGCATCGCGGTTGATCAGCCCGACCAGCGCCCCACCGGCCACGCACACCCCGATGGTGAGCAGCGCCCGATGGCCGCCCACCCAGCCCGCTTCGGGCAGCCGCTCCCACAGCAGCACGACGACCAGGTGGACCAGGCCCAGGAAGGCGACCGCGAAGACACCGATAGCCAGCCCCAGCGCCCCAGCGAGGACATAGAGCCGGAGCACCCGGGCCCAGGATCGGACCATGACCGCGATCAGCTCTTGATGCGCTTCTCGCACTGATAGAAGGAGTCGCCGGGACCCCAGTGGGCCACGTCGAAGTCCTCGGCGCACGAGAGCCGGTCCCTGCCCTCGCCACCCCAGAGGTGGTCGTTGCCCTTGCCGGCGCGCATGAGGTCGTTGCCCTTGCCGCCATAGATCCAGTCGGGGCCCATGGCGCCGTTGACGAAGTCGTTGCCCTTGCCGAGATAGACGGTGTCCTTGCCGTCGTCCATCAGCGCCCAGACCCGGAAGTGGGGCGACAGGGTGTGCGCGTCGAGCCAGTCGTTGCCGAGCCGGGGCCAGACCTGGACGAAGAACTTCTTGGTGTCGAACGCCGCGGGGACCTTGCAGACGGCCGCGACGCCCTTGCTGACCTTGCGGCGGTCGCAGGCCTTGGGGATCGACCGCAGCTTCTTGGTGCCGGTGTCGGCATAGGTCAGGCTGTTGGTCGCCTTGTCATAGGTGATCGTGATGTGGCTGTCCTGCTTGCCGGCGATGTAGACATAGCCCCACTTGTTCTTGCGGATCAGCGCCTCGTTGCCGAGCCCGTGGACGTTGGCCTCACCCGGCCCGAGCATCATGTCCGGGTGCTTCCCTCCCTTCGCGGCGGCGGGCGCGGTGCCGACGGTCAGCGCGAGGCCGACGGCGGCGAGGGACGAGAGCACAGCTCGGAACACGGGGTACCTCCTCGGGGGTGGAGGGCCACGACTCTACGCAGAGATCGACAACTGATGCCAAACCGTGACCTTCAGAGCAGGACCGTGAGGATCAGCACGACCGCCAGGCCGACGGTCAGGCCGAGCTCCGGCCAGGCCCTGTCCCGGCGTACGTCGGCCGCCAGCGCGAGCTGCTCGTCGGACAGCAACGACACCCCGGCGGACGCGCGCGCCTCTTCGGCGGCGGCCCGGATCTGCTGCTCCACGAGGTCGGCATATTTCAGGTCGGTGACGTGCTCGGGCGTGCGGAGACCGCTGCCGCGCTTCGCCTTGGAGGCCGAGCGGATGAGAGCGCGCATGGAGTGCCCGAGGGCGGGGCTGACATAGCGTCGGTCCCCGACGCGGACGGCGAGGAACTGTCGGACGACCAGCTGCTCGATCGCGGCCAGCGGGAGATGCACGGTCTCGAACATGGTGCGCAGCACGAGTGTCGACCCGGTGAGCCCCACCCGGGGACGCAGCAGCGCGGCCCAGATCAAGACGCCGGCCAGCGCGGCACCGGCGGCCGTCGGCAGGGACGCCGAGGCGCTCCAGTCGACGAGGGCGAGGACGAACACGGCGGCCGCCGAAGCGAGCCCGAGGCTTCCGATGACCCGCCCGCTGGTCGGGCGGAACCACTGCACCGACTCGGTCACGCGCGCTCCCTCCTGGCGACGGCTCCCGGCGGTGACCGGGCTCCCCGACGTTTCGACGGCCTTCGACGCACAACCCTATGCTGGGTCGGTGACGACCATCTCACGCGCGACACCGGCCGAGGTCTCCCAGCAGTTCGCCGACGTCACCTCCACCGAGTCCTCGCTCCGGCGCTTCCTCCACGGGCTGCCCGGCGTCGACCAGGTCGGGGCAGAGGCGCGGGCAGCCGCGCTCGGGACGCGGTCGATCAAGACCAGCTCCAAGGACTTCGCCATCGACCTCGCGATCCGCATGGTCGACCTGACCACGCTGGAGGGGCAGGACACCCCCGGCAAGGTCCGCGCACTCGCCAACAAGGCGCTGCGCCCCGATCCGGCCGACCCGACCTGTCCCCAGGTCGCCGCCGTCTGCGTCTATCCCGACATGGTGGCCATCGCCAAGGAGGTGGTCGGCGACAGCGGCGTCCAGATCGCGTCGGTCGCGACGGCGTTCCCGAGCGGCCGGGCCGCCCTCGACGTCAAGCTCGCCGACGTCCGCGACGCGGTCGAGGCCGGCGCCGACGAGATCGACATGGTCATCGACCGCGGCGCGTTCCTGGCCGGTCGCTATCTCGACGTGTACGACGAGATCGTCCAGGTCCGTCAGGCGTGTGCCAAGGAAAATGGAGAGAGCGCACACCTCAAGGTCATCTTCGAGACCGGCGAGTTGCAGACCTACGACAACGTCCGTTTTGTCAGCCAGCTCGCGATCGAGGCGGGTGCGGACTTCATCAAGACCTCCACGGGCA
>JAGQUE010000401.1 GCA_020438665.1 Nocardioidaceae bacterium
TGCTGCAGCAGACGCCGGTGGCGCGGGTGCTGCCCGTGTTCGAGCAGTGGATCGAGCGTTGGCCGACGCCTGCCGACCTGGCCGCGGAGCGGGCCGGAGAGGCCGTGCGACTCTGGGGGCGGCTCGGCTATCCCCGCCGGGCGCTGCGGCTGCATGCCGCCGCGCAGACGATCGTGGAGCGCCATAACGGCGAGGTGCCCGCCGACCATGGCGAGCTGCGCGCGCTGCCCGGTGTGGGTGACTACACCGCCGCGGCCATCGCGACGTTCGGCTTCGGGCAGCGCCACGCCGTGCTCGACACCAACGTCCGCCGGGTGCTCGCCCGGGTCGTTCGCGGCGACGAGCTGCCTCCGGCGTCGGTGACCGTCGCGGAGCGGGCGATGGCCGAGGCACTGCTGCCCGGCGATGGCGACGCACCGGTGTGGTCGATCGCCGTGATGGAGCTGGGTGCCCTGATCTGCACGGCGACCAGGCCGGCCTGCGAGCGCTGCCCGGTGAGCCAGCGGTGCGCCTGGGTCGCGGCGGGCCGCCCGGCCTGGGCCGGCCCACCCCGCAAGGCGCAGGCCTGGTCCGGCACCGACCGGCAGTGCCGGGGCCGGCTGCTGGCCGTGCTGCGCGACACTGACGGGCCGGTGACCCGCCAGCGGCTGGACGCTGCCTGGCACGATGCGCCGCAGCGTGGCCGCGCCCTGGCCGGACTGCTGGCCGACGGGTTGATCGTGGAGGTCGCCGAGCGCACCTACGCCCTGCCGTGACCGGCAGGGCGTAGGTGATCAGACGGCGCGGTGGGTCACCGCGTGGTCACTCGGCGCGTCATTCGGCGCGTCATTCGGCGGGTCATTCGGCGGGGCGCTCAGGCTCCGGGTCGATGGGACCCAGTGGGTCGTCGATCTCGGCGCCGCCCAGGTCGACGACCGCGGCCTCGAACGGCGGCATGTCGGGCAGCTCGGAGACCTTCTGGCCCTCGAACGTGAAGGCCGCCTCGGGGCCGTCGCCGTCGACGCCGACGAGCACGATCTGGCCGGGGCCGACCTCGCCATAGAGCATCTTCTCGGCGAGGACGTCCTCGATCTCGCGCTGGACCGTGCGTCGCAGCGGCCGCGCGCCGAGCACCGGGTCGAAGCCACGGGTGGCCAGCAGGTTCTTGGCCGCCTGGGTCAGCTCGAGGCGCATGTCGCGGTCCTTGAGCCGCAGCTCCACCGACGCGATCATGTTGTCGACCATCGCCACGATCTGGTCCTGCGACAGCGGCGGGAAGACGATGATCTCGTCGACACGGTTGAGGAACTCGGGCCGGAAGTGCTGCTTGAGCTCATCGGAGACCTTGTTCTTCATCCGCTCATAGGAGCCGGCGCTGTCGCCGCCCTGGTTGAAGCCCAGGTTGATGCCCTTGGCGATGTCGCGGGTGCCGAGGTTGGTGGTCATGATGATGACGGTGTTCTTGAAGTCGACCACCCGGCCCTGCGAGTCGGTCAGGCGACCCTCCTCCAGGATCTGCAACAGGCTGTTGAAGATGTCAGGGTGGGCCTTCTCGACCTCGTCGAAGAGGACCACGGAGAACGGCTTGCGGCGCACCTTCTCGGTGAGCTGGCCGCCTTCCTCGTAGCCCACGTAGCCCGGGGGCGCACCGATGAGGCGGCTCACGGAGAACTTCTCCA
>JAGQUE010000034.1:0-1428 GCA_020438665.1 Nocardioidaceae bacterium
CCTGACGCCGTTGGCGCGCATCGTGTCCACGGGTGTGTCGGGGCTGTCGCCGGAGATCATGGGCCTTGGCCCGATCGAGGCGATCAAGAAGGCACTTGCCAAGGCGGGCAAGACGATCTTGGACATCGACCTGGTCGAGATCAACGAGGCCTTCGCGGCCCAGGTCGTGCCGTCCTACCAGGACCTCGGCATCGACCTCGATCGCCTCAACGTCAACGGCGGCGCCATCGCCGTCGGCCACCCGTTCGGCATGACCGGCGCGCGGCTCACGGCGACGATGATCAACTCGCTCGACTGGCACGACAAGTCGACCGGCCTGATCACCATGTGCGTGGGCGGCGGCCAGGGCATGGCACTGATCGTGGAGCGACTGGGCTGAGTCATCGGCCCGGCCGGCGGCCGCGTCGCGCGACGCGCTCGTGCCTCATTCAACGAGAACGTGCCCAAACGATGCCGAACGCCTGCATGTGAGGCAGGTTGCTTCGGGGTGACGCCAAAACTCCTACACTCGCGAGCATGGGGACACGCTGGCTCGATGACACGCAGCAACACTCGTGGCGGGCGCTGATCCTCGGCATGACCCTGCTGATCGACCGCCTCGACGACGACCTCCGCAAGGAGCACGGCCTCTCCCTCACCGAATACGAGATCCTGGTGCGGCTGTCCGAAGCGCCCGGTCGTCAGATGCGGATGGCGAGGCTCGCCGACGCGCTGGCCCACAGCCGCAGTCGCGTCACCCACACCGTGCAACGGATGGAGCGCGCGGACCTTGCCGTCCGCAGCGAGTCCCCCGAGGACGGCCGCGGGGTGCTGTGCCGGCTGACCGACCACGGCTTCGAGGTCCTCGAGAAGGCCGCGGTCACCCACGTCGAGGGCGTGCACGCCTACATCGTCGACCTCGCCACCCCCGCCGACTTCGAGGCCGTCGGCCGCGTGATGGACTCGGTCGCCGACCAGCTCGTGGCCGAGCACCCCGCGATGGAGATCCGCGTCTGACCCGGTCGCCGAGGTGTTGCGGGTTGGCCGCCGGGCTCAGTCGCGGGTCAGGCGGCGATGGGTGACGCGGTGCGGCCGGGCCGCCTCGACCCCGAGTCGGGACACCTTGTTCTCCTCATAGGCGGCGAAGTTGCCCTCGAACCAGAACCAGGTGGCGTCGTCCTCGTCGTCGCCCTCCCAGGCCAGGATGTGGGTCGCGACGCGGTCGAGGAACCACCGGTCGTGGGAGGTGACCACAGCACAGCCCGGGAATTCCAGCAGCGCGTCCTCGAGCGACTGGAGCGTCTCCACGTCGAGGTCGTTGGTCGGCTCGTCGAGCAGCAACAGGTTGCCGCCCATCTTGAGGGTCAGCGCCAGGTTGAGGCGGTTGCGCTCCCCACCGGACAGCACGCCGGCCTTCTTCTGCTGGTCGGGTCCCTTGAAGCCGAACGA
>JAGQUE010000034.1:1477-2172 GCA_020438665.1 Nocardioidaceae bacterium
CCGTCGGACACGACCTCCCAGACGTTCTTGTTGGCGTCGATGCCGCCACGGCTCTGGTCGACATAGGAGATCTTGACCGTCTTGCCGACCGTCAGGTCGCCGGCGTCGGGCTTCTCCTCGCCGACGATCATCCGGAACAGCGTCGTCTTGCCGACCCCGTTGGGGCCGATGACGCCGACGATGCCGGCGCGGGGCAGCTTGAAGGACAGGTCGTGCATCAGCAGCCGGCCCTCGAAACCCTTCTGGAGGTCGTCGGCCTCGAGCACGATGTCGCCGAGCCGCGGCCCCGCCGGGATGTTGATCTCGGCGGTGTCGATCTTGCGCATCCGGTCGGCTTCGGCGGCCAGCTCCTCATAGCGCTGAAGGCGCGACTTGCTCTTGGCCTGGCGGGCCTTGGGGTTGGACCGGACCCACTCGAGCTCGCGCTCGAGCATCTTGGCGCGCTTGGCGTCCTTGGCGCCCTCGATCTTGAGGCGCTCCTTCTTGGTCTCCAGATAGGTGGAGTAGTTGCCTTCGTAGGGGTGGGCCTTGCCCCGGTCGAGCTCGAGGA
Organism: Nocardioidaceae bacterium; assembly: GCA_020438665.1. Next base: position 2,028 of record JAGQUE010000034.1, read on the forward strand.
TCCACTGGGCCACGTTGTCGAGGAAGTAGCGGTCGTGGGTCACCGCGAGCACGCAGCCGGGGTAGGAGGCGAGGTGGCCCTCGAGCCACTGGACCGACTCGGCGTCGAGGTGGTTGGTGGGCTCGTCGAGCAGGAGGAGGTCGGG
>JAGQUE010000402.1 GCA_020438665.1 Nocardioidaceae bacterium
CCACCCAGCTCGAACTGCCCGACGGCCTCGACCCCGCCCAACTGTTCGAGACCGAGGGCGCCGGCGCGATCGGAGCCGCCGTCGAAGGCGCCTCCCCGCTCGGCGACGCGATGATCAACCACCTGCTGCGCACCGCCGGCCACTGGACTGAAACAGACGTACGCCAGAACCTCATCCACCAGGCCGCGCGCATCCTCGGCTCCCGCGGCTCCGAACACTGGCTCGACGGATTCGAGCGTCTGCGACACAGGCTGCACCTCGCGCCCGGCATCCTCGAGCACCAGACCGTCACCGAGAGCATCGAACGCGACCGCAACCACCCGGCCTACGCCCAAGCCCGCATCGACGAGATCAACGCCGAAGGGCGCAAGAAGACCGCCAAGACCGATCCACAGACCCGCCGACGGGCAACTGAGGCGCGGCTCGCGACCGCGACCACCACCACCTCCCGGCCCAGACCCGACGTACCGCCCTCGCGTCCCGACCACGAAGGTCCAGGCCGTTGACGCCACGTCGCTCAGAATCGCTCTGAGAGAACTTCGCGCCCCTCGGACACGAAAACACCGCCCGAATTGGCTCTGACAGTGCGTCAGGAAGCCTTCTGAGGGCGGTTTGTGACGACACGGACCGACCTGAGGCCCGCCCGGCCGAGTCCCACCACCCTTGAGGAGGAGGCAGCAGCCGAAACGAGGCGATCGAACTTTCGCCTCAAGAACACTGAGTCGGTCGACATTCGCGATGCAGCTGCCGTCGGCGGATGCCGAGCTCGAGGAGCGCGGCGGGAATCGGCCGCGGAGCCCTGCCAAGGGCCACTATCGTTCCAGTGGCCATAGGGGCCTGCTATCCGTCGCGAGGAGGGGCTGCTGTGCCCGGTCACCTTCACTCACCCGTACCGGACCGCAAGGGTCATCACGGCGAGCGGGCGTTCATCGAACGCCTGGTGGAATTGGGTGACGGACACACCCATGTTTGGGGCGACGTCGACTATCTGCCAAGCGGAGTTCCGGACATCGACGCGATCGTTGTCCATGAAGACTTGGCGTGCTTCAACATCGAGGTGAAGGCAGTCCCCCTCGACGCGATCGAGGAGTTCGGCCTGAAGGTCTGCCAGATCCGAGGCCGGAGCGGTGGACACCACCCTGTGCTCCAGGCCGGCCGAGCCGTCACCGGCCTCATCGCCTACGTCGGCACCGCCGCGAACGTGCGAGCTCCCTTCTTCTTCGCGACTGCCGCATTCCCGCTCATCAAGCGGGACGACTTTGTTGCTCGGTTCAACGCAACCCCCGTACGGCTGCAAGCCGAGGGCATGATCTTCGCCGACGACCTGGTTTCCTCCGAAGCCCTGCTCGGGCGACTACAGAGCATCCGCATCTCCCCCCCGCACAAGGGGGCGCCGCGGCGCGACATCGCACCGACACCGGTTCAGGTGAAAGCCCTTCGCGAGGTGCTCGATCCAGGTTCGCGACCCTCTCCGACCCGGGCGGACCAGGCCCGCGGGGAGTTGTTGCGCACTCGCGTCGGCGCCCCGGGCAAGAGCGCCAACGCTTCTGGACCAGCGACCAAGTACCTGACACCCGCCAACCGGGAACCGGTTGTTTTTCGAGGAGCGCCGGGGACTGGCAAGACGGTCCAGCTTCAGGAGATTGCGGTCGCCCATGCCCGAGCTGGCCGGCCCGTCCTCTTCACCTGTTACAACAAAGTGCTCGCTTCCACGCTGCGCGGCATCATGTCGACCCAGCGCTTGGGTGAAGACGTCAACAAACGAGTCGTGGTGACTCACGTAGACGAACTCGCGCATCAACTGGACGGAGACGACAGGGATGCCTTCCGGGGCCTCTTCGAGACGATCTGCGTCGATGAAGCTCAAGACATGCCCCAGGAGCACTTCGAGTTCCTAAGCGTCCTGGCGGCAGACGACGCAGAGTGGTTCCTCGCGGATGGCCCCGGCCAAGAGTTGTATGGACCGGCCAACAAGACCGGTGAGGCCCCTCCGTTCGTGCAGCAAGCACGCACTGAAGGCACGGTCGAGACGCTGCGGCGGAACTACCGCAGCAAGACAGCCAACTTCCTAGTTGCGCAGGCGGTGTACGAGCACGCCCCCGATGCTGAGGCGATAGCGGGCTGGGTCGCGAAACATCCTCTCCGGAGCGCCCCCAACCCCGATGCGATGTTGGACCTTGACGGGGTCCAGTCGAATCCCGGTGGTGAACTTCCCCGGGTAGTGCGGATTGCGCTACCCACGGGGCCCCGGGCGAACTGGCGACAGGCCAAGCTGAACGCGTACGTTGCGACCTTTCATGGCGAGCTTGAGAAGTTGGCCGGTGAGGGGAGCCGGCGGGATCTCGCGATACTTTGCGCGATGGCCGACAACAAGAGTGGGGAGCCTGACCTTGCCCGGGAGGCTCTCAGCATCCTGGGAGTGCCCGTGCACGACCAGGTCGGGACGATGGGCCGGGGGCGCTCGGTTCCCGAGGACCACGTTCGCCTTGTCACGATTCACTCTGCCCGCGGCATCGAGGCGGCACGTGTCGTGATCCTCGGCATGGACCAAGGCGTGAGCGCCGCACCCAATCACCTGCGCAACAGCCGGGTCATGAGCCACATCGCGCTTTCACGTGGACAGCACGGCACGACTATCGTTGCCTTGGAAGACTCGGCCAATCCCTTCATAAGCTTCATCGAAGAACTCGGACGGCTCTACTCCGAAGCGGAGTAGCCGTCGTCGGATGCCGCAACCGTCGCCCTCGACTGGGTGCGCGTACGTTGATGTGGAGGTCCAGTCGTCTGAGTTCGACGTATCTCGACCGCAAGGCAACTTCGAGGATCCTGAAGGTGTGTGTCGGGCCTCCCTGCCAGACTCTGGTCCGTGGCTGATGAGAAGGCAGGAGCCGCGCTCCAGGGGACGGTCATTGGATGGGGCGCAGGCGCACCAGTTCCCCGTCCCACAGATGTCGTTAGCTTGGCGGCGGGGGCGCGCAGTTGCCTCGTGGTCAGAGGTGACGGAACTGTCAGCCCCTGGGGCGCCAACCTCCACGGTCCAATGAGTGTTCCGAGCGGCCTGACCGATGTCTCGGCTGTGGCCGTGGGCCAGAAGCATGCGCTCGCTCTCCGCAGCGACGGCACGATCGTGGCGTGGGGCGATGATCCGAAGGACTCGACCACTACCACCTATATGGGTCTGCTTGACGTTCCTCCTGATCTCGACGGCAACGTAGCGGCCATCGCGGCCGGTGTTACACACTCGCTTGCGCTGACGCGTGACGGGACCGTGACGGCGTGGGGCTGGGACCGAGGAGCAATCAACGCCGTGGGTCCGACGCAGGTGCCATACGGGCTTGAGAACGTTGTCGCAATCGCGGCTGGCGGCGACTTCAGTCTTGCTCTGCAGGCGGACGGGGCGGTTGTCGCTTGGGGAGGCCTCTCCGGGCTGGTTCCGGAAACTACGTGGCACGTTGATGGCCGGGCGCCTACGACGGTTAACGTGCACCACGCCCCGACCGTGGGTACCCCGGCCACTCTCGGAGGGGTCGTCGCCATCGCGGCGGGTCGATCGCACGCGCTGGCACTGCGTAGCAACGGGACGGTTTATGCGTGGGGCGACAATTCTCTGGGCGAGTGCAACGTCCCCCATGATCTGTATGACGTCGTTGCAATCGCAGCCGGCGGCGGAGAGGCCTCAGCGCTGTCCCTCGCGCTGAAGTCCAACGGCACTGTCGTTGCCTGGGGAGCTGACGGCCAGGGCAACGCAGTGGTGGTTCCTGAGGGGCTTGCCGGTGTCGTCGCGATCGACGCCAGTGCCCTAAACGCATACGCCCTTCTCTCAGATGGGACCGTCGTCTCCTTCTACCCGACCCGCACTGGCAACGATCAGGCGTCACCACCGCCCAACCTCGCTGGCGTGGCCGCGATTGCTGCTGCAAACAACCACAGCGTCGCCCTCAAGGTGGACGGCACCGTGACTGCGTGGGGTGACAACGAGAACGGTCAGACTGACGTGCCCGCAGGGCTGCGCGACGTCGTCGCTATCTCGACAGCCGGATTCGGAGGGTTCAACCCGTGCGGCTTCTGCGTCGCTCTCAAGCGCGACGGAACCGTCGTCGCCTGGGGGTCTGACAGCAATAAGAACCCGATCTACGTACCGCCGGGACTCCATGACATCACGAGCGTGACTGCCAATGCGGCCATGCTTAACGGATACATCATCACCGCGCTTCGAACTGACGGAAGCGCAGTTGCCTGGAACGCCGAAGGCCTTGTACGGCTGCCAGCAGACGCGCGTCGTCTAACTGCCGTCGAGGCTGCCGGTTGGCTGCACACGATCGGGCGTAAGGGCGACGGATCCATCATGTGCTGGGACCGGCACGGCAACGTCTGTGACGACATCCCCGAGGGACTCTCGAACGTGGTCGGCGTCGCCGGTGGGGCGCACGGCCACGTCCTTGCTCTCTTGAAGGACGGAACCGTGGTCGGGTGGGGCGGATCCAACAGATTGGGTGAAGCCGACCCCCCGGCTGATCTCACAGGCGTCGCCGCGGTCGCAACTGGTGACATGCATTCGCTCGCACTGAGGAGTGACGGCACGGTGGTCGCGTGGGGCTGGAACCTGGCCGGACAGGTCGAGGTCCCAGCCGGGCTGCGGAACGCGTGCGCCATCGCTGGCGGGTACGAACACAGTCTTGCCCTCATCGCCGTCGACCCCAGCGTTAGGTGACGTAGCGGTGATTCGAGAGGACCGTCAAGCGACGCGGACCGCCACTCCGTTTCGCCTCGCCTCCCCGTCCCTTGTTGTCAGCGCGCCGCGTGTTCTTTGGGCAGCCACCCGTTCTCGGATGTCAACGAGCGGCGGCAGGCATCGAAGTCGACCGGAACATCGCGCGCGCGGCCCAACGCTGGTGCACGGAGCTACGACCGCGTCGGAATCAGGCCAACTCGGCAAAAGTTCCCCGCGGGAAGGTCAGCAGCAAAGTGGAAGTCGTCTACGTGTAGTTGGAACAACTCGCGCTACGTCCGGCGGCCTGGTCGCCGGACCTCACTCTCAGCCGCACTGAGTGCGTTGGGCATCCACCCCTGTGGTCGCGAGGACCTCGGCGCCATCCGGAAAACCGATCTCGCCGGCTCGCGGGGTGGCGAGGCACTCAGGAGGCCTTGGTTATGCGGCTGCCGATCTCATGGGGCGACGGCACGTAGTCGTCGACGCCTGCGTCCCACTGCGCACCGTCGCGAGCGCGGTGCGAGCCGTCGTGGAAGTCGCGCAACGAGCAGTCCTTGACCGTCACGTCGCCGTCGATCCGCACCCGCAGGTACGCATCGCAGAAGTACGAGCGGTAGCCGTAGGGGTCGGGCGGTGTGCGGAAGCCCTTGCCCTCAGCGACCAATCGAGCGCACGTCAGGCACTGACCGTTCGTGACGGCCTCCTCCTCGGGCACGAACTCGTCGCCCAGCACGGCGCGGACCTTCCTGCCGCACGCGGCGGGCGGGCCGCTGCCGATGGGACCGCCGTAGAAGTGGACCGCGCCTGGCACGACCACTCCGTGCCACGGGTCGCCGTCCTGCGTCCCCGCGGCGTCAATCGCGTGGACCAGTCCGGGGTTGTCGAGCAACGCCTTGACCGCGAAGCCGTTATCGCGCTTGCCGGTGACCTTGGCGTGGGCGACCCGCATGACGTGGGTCGTCGTCGGCTGCCGGGTGTGGCGCGTCACGGGCTGGACGTCAGTCTCACCCGCGAATTCAGGCTCAGGTGCCGGTCGCGCAGCGCGGATCTTGTCGCCGTAGGCCGACTCGAAGCGGGCGACTGTGCCTGCTGACAGCGGCTGGTCGGGCTCGGCCATCTGGTAGCCGATCTTCTCCAACGCCAGCGTGAGGAACTTCGTCGTGACGCCGTAGCGGTCGGCGATTTCTCGGACGGTGTGCACGGGCGGCTCCTCGAACGTGTGTTCGCAGCCTACGCGAGCGGAACGTCAGTTCGTCGGAACCTCGCGAGGGCCAACTCCGTGCAGAGCCCCCCGTACGTGCCGCACAGGATGCTGCCGCGAGACTGCCCGGTCATGCTTGTTGACCCTCGCTGTGTCTAGCGAGACGGGCGCGCCAATACCCACCGGCTCTGTCAGTCACGGGTTGGGTCTCCGTCACCATGGAGACCTAGCTTCGCGACTACGTGGAGTGCTTGGTCCTGGCCCTTCTCGTTCTTGCTGGGCGTGAACTCGACGATGGTGCCCACCTTGAGGTCCTTCATGCGAGTGGTTCCCGTCAGCCAGCCTGCCTGGAAGAAGACGTTGTTCGGGAAGTCCGGGTGGGCGATGAATCCGTAGGTCTCACCGGCGTTGTGGACGGTCCCGCGCAAGCGTGCCTTAGGCGTGGGCCGGTCTAGGTCGGAGGCGACGCCGGGTGCAATGCGCTCCCGCAGGTCATCTGGAAGTCCGATGATCTGGTATTCGAGAGACCGCTGCGCTGCGGAACCGCGTAGGCCCTCATCCTCGGTGAGGCGCTGCACGGCGTCTGCCAACTGCTTCTCGGTTCCTTCGTCGGGTGCACATTGGCCCGCAGCCTCTAGGGCGGTCGTTGCTGCGCGGACGATCGCGTGAACGAGTTGCTCATCGGTGGAGTCTGCGAGATGCAGTTTCAGACCTGTCGCGACTCCGTCGAGGGCTCGACGCAGGGAGGCCGCAGCCGACCCGGCCTTGAGTTCGTCGGCGGCCCACAAGCGAAGGCAGTCGACGAGAGCGGTGGTCGCGATGCGCTTCGTCTTGACGGTCGGCGCCTGCTCGACGGCGGACTCGATCAGCGTGTAGCCCTCCGTGAAGCGACCCATCCAGGCGTAATAGTTCCCGAGCGGTAGACCAGTGTCGTAGCGATTGAAGTAGGCGTGCGTTTGCTCCGCCAGGTCGATGGCGCCTGTGATGTCTCGGACCGTTCGGGCCAGATGGGCAGCGTAGAAGTAGTCGACCCAGTAGCGCTGCTCGTCGGTGTCTGAGTATTCGCGAGCCGAGCGGTAGAGCGTGGTTGCCCTGGCTTCCTCTCGTCGCATGCTGGCTAGGAACGCGTCGACTCGATCCACCTCGAAGTACGTCGGATCGAGCGCACGGGCTCGGGCGACGGATGTGTCGGCCGCGTTCATGTCGCCGGCCTTGGCCTCTCGAAGTGCCTTCCGGAGGAGGTGTGCGACCGGACCGTCGTGGGGCGTGCGCTGGAACACGACGTTCGGGTCGAAGTAGCGCCCCGTCTCGGCGATCTTCTGCTGGTCGCGTTCATGGTCCTCCAGCAGGAGTCGTTCCCGCTGAAGGGTTCGCGTGAGCAGCTCCGACTCCTCTGCAGGAGGCAGGAACGCGCGTGCCGTCGAAGAAAGGGCGAGGCGTTCGCGTTCGATGTCGTCGGCGACGTGTGACCGTACGACCAGGCTGGCTTGGACGAGCAGTTTGGTGGCCTCGCTGAACGCGTCGATGTCGATGTCGCTGACCACCGCGAGCTCCTGTACAGACACCGGCCGGTCTAGGGCACGCAGAATGCTGAGGATGGTCTTCGAGTCAGGGCTGAGGCCGCCGACGACATTGCCGACGCAGTACTTCAACAGGTCGTCTTGATGATGAAGTACGTCGGCCAGTGGGCGTCCGTCGAGTACGGACAGGACGCACCAGCGGATCGCCAGGGGCGAGTAGCGAAGAAGACGTAGGGTCTCGTCGAGCTTCGTGTCGGACATGCCCGCGAGATCCGATCCCCGGTGTTCCGCGAAGGTCCTGAAGAGTTGTGCGGCACTGTGTGATTCGAGAGGCCCGACCGGCACCCGTCGTTCGAGGCTGCCGACTCCACGGCGGCTTGTGAAGAGAATCGTCGCCTCGGGAAGCGAGTCGGCGAACGCGACGACGTCGTCACCGAGCGTCGTCTCCATGTTGTCGACGACAATGAGCGCCCGCGCAGCACCGAACAGCGCCGCCAGGTCGGATGCGTCGCCTTCGAACTCCGGGTCCAGGAAGTGCCCCAAGTCGCCGGCGGCGCTCACGAGATCTCGGACCGAGTTGGACAGCGACTGGATGCCTCTCGCCGTCAGCGCCTCGTCCTTGAGAGTGGTCCACAGCACGTAATCGAATGGCGACTCGGGGTCGTCGACGAGCCGGTAGGCGACCTCGACCGCCAATGCAGTTTTTCCGACGCCACCCTCTCCGATCAAAGTGATGATGCGTTCTCGGGGTGACTTCAGCAGTCGGACGACCTCCTGGATCTGTGACTCGCGGCCCAACAGCCCTGTTTCGTCGAAGTCCGGCGCCGGAAGGTTGTGGAGAACTGAGTCAGGAAGGTCCGACCCGGCCCGGCGCCTGGGCTGCCAATCCGGTCGCTCGGCCAGACGTTCGGCCGCGGCAGCAGCACGGGGCGTCAGACCGGACAGGAAACCGCCAACGAACTCGGAAGCCTGTTCGAGATCTCCTGGCTGGAGAGGGCGACCCTTCATGATGCGATTTCGGGTCGGAAGAAACATCTCGAAGTCTACGAAGTTCTCCTCGAGCAGCTCCGCCAACTCCGTGGGCAGGTCGGCGATGTGCCGCAGCAGTACGTCGTAGGCCTCCTGCGGAAGGAGGAACGAAGCCAGTGAGCGTCCGCCCGTGACGTCGGAACCCTCCTGTCGTGCCAGAACCTTGCCATGATCCGGTCCCAGCACGGCTTCTGTTGGCAGCTGCCCGAGGAGAAGACGCTCGATGGACTGCCGGAGATCCTCCTCCAGATTGTCGATGAGGTACTCGGCGCGCTCCCGCGATGAGATCGCAGACTCCTTGCCGAGCGGGTTGTGAGTAGCCGTGTCTAGAGATGCGCTCGGCAACACGGTCGGTGCACTGGACGCGACGCCGACGAGGGCTCTCGCAGAGCCCTTCGCCCCCTCCAACCGGCTGAACTCCACCCCGTCGAACCCCGCTCGTACGACTCCCGCGGACTCGACGATGTGCTTGGCCATGAGCACGGCCAACAGCGCACCTTGCTGCCGGAACCGGTAACCGGTGACCTTGTCAGGGAGCTCGGCTCGACTTCGATCCGCAGCAAGCATGGTGGCAAAGTCTTCGCCCGCCTTCGCCGCCGGAAGGTCAATTGACACAGTCTTCCCGCCGACACGCATCTCCCTTGGGCGACGCGGCAACTTCGGACGCGAATCGGTTCCCTTGAGGTTCCAGTAGATCTGACCGACGAGCCGGACACTCACCTCGCTCAGCGGCTTGGACTTGTTCAGAGCCTTTCGCGTCGCAGGAACAGGGGCCGTCGCCACGAGCGCCGCGTACACCCGGTCAGCGAGCTTCTCCCGGTCCTCAACGTCGCCGAGCAGACCGGCGAGGGCCTCGGCAGCGAACGCCGGCATGGAGATGTCCGGCAGCCGGTCGTCCTCCAGGCTTTCGCTCTCGCTGAGACCGTAGCCCTTGGCCAGCTGGTCCAGGAAAGCCGCGACCACCACCACAGGGATGGCGCCTGATGGGTCCTGTCCGAGCACCTCATCGAGTGCACGCACAAGGTCGGGACCGATAGCGATTGTGTCGTTGGGCATGTCTCCGATCGTGCCAGTCGAACCACCTTCGGACAGCCGAAAACGCGCTCAACCGATGCCGACCCGTGCCGCGCCCTGCCGGGTCGGCATCGGTCGGCATTTCCAGGCTGGATGCCGACCGATGCCGATGCGGACAGTTGGTCCGACCCGCCACCCAGCGGGGCAACCACCCGAGAGGAACCCAGTCATGAAGAAGAGCGCCAGCATCAACTTCCGAGCCGCCGCCGGCCGCCCACGCCATGCGAAGACGCGCACTCATCGCCTGCCCATCTGCGCCGAGACGGGACTCGTCCGATACCGCGACCGGCACCAGGCCCGCGACGGTGTGAAGGTGCTAGCGACCGCCGGCACCCGCGCCAGCACCTTCGCGTGCCACGCCTGCAGCGGATTCCACACCGACGTCTCGGAAGCGACCCAGCCGGCTCCCAGCGGCCCGGTGGCCGCTCCAGTCGACTACTTCCAGACGTCCATGCCGTCGCGCAGGCGGCGCTACTTCCTGATCGATCTGGAGAACCCGACACGGGGTGCCAAGGCAACCTCAGATGAGGTCGCGAAGCTGTGGCGTCTCCTGAAGGAGCAAGCCCCTGGCATCGCTCCCGAGGACCACGTAGTCGTCGGGACGAGCCGAGCAGTCGCTGGCCGATACCGCCCCGTGGTGAGCGGGGAGAACGTGAAGTGGGTCGTCGGCGCGAACGCCAAGGATGGCGCCGACCGCGCTCTGCTCGCCGCGATCGATGTCCACAGCGTCGGGCGGCGATACGACGAGCTCGTCATCTTCTCCGGTGACAACGCCTTCACGCCGTTGGCGGTCAGCGCCAAGCGGCTCGGCCTGAGGGTCCACGTCATCACGGCCGAGCACCCCAGCGGCCGCTCGATGCTCTCGAGTGCACTCTCCGACGCAGCCGACATCCACACCGTCATCAGGCTGCGCGGCAAGTCTCAGCGACGGCAGGCCGTCTCGGCCGCCCGTGCGATGTCCGCAACCTGGCGTCTCGAGAACCACACGCTCGCCGCCTGAAGCAGAACGGAGAATGAGATGAAGTTTCTGAGCAAGGTGTTCGGGTCCGGTGGCGGTGACGGCGGTGATGCCGACACGTTCACCTGCGACTCTTGTGGGGAGGAAGTCGACAGCGCCACAGTCGACAACATCTGGGATCTCTGCAACGACTGCTACGAGAACGGCGACAGTGCGACGAAGTACTGCTGCGGCATGATCTACGAAGAGGGCGAGACGACCTGCATGAGTTGCGGAGATCCGTTGTGAGCCGACAGCCGGTCCACCAGATTGTGTCGGAGCCCGCGACTAGTTTGCGGCCCGTGAATATCTCCTTGCGCATCGCCGTGGCCCTCGCGGCAACCATGCTCCCGCTCACCGCCTGCGGGGCGGCCGACGACCCTGACAAGGCGGAATCCACGCCAGCGTCATCGCCGGGCGGGACCGTGCCGCAGAGCGAGGAGACCCAGGAGACTGAGGAGGCTGCGGTCGAGCCGTTGCCTTTCAACGCCTCTGGCCTACTGGGTGGTACCGCACGGCCACGCTTCAACGACGGAGAATCCGGTGAGGTCTCCGTTGTCCAGGTCGGTCCGCTCGACCCCGAGCAGGGGATCCTGCTGTTCGCGTTCCGGAACAACACGGCCGAGGGCATTTCGCACATCGACTGGACCGCGACCGCTCGCAGCGGTGGTTCCATCGTCGGGACTGGATCCAGCCAGGGCACCATCCCCGCCCAAGTCGCTCCCGGCGAGGTCGGGCTGGGCTACATCTTCTTCGAGAACGCCGGCGCGATCCCCGGCAACGCCGAGTACGAGTTCTCTGTCGAGACCAGCCCCGTCGACACGAGCTCCTACAACACCGCGCCCCTCACGGTCACGGAGGTGAACCTCGTCGGCCAGGCGATCGTCGGGTCCGCCACAAACCAGACCGGCGCCTCGACCGAAGGCCCGTACAGCGTCGCGATGTATTGCTTCGAAGGCAACGACCTCGCGTGGTACACCAGCTCGTTCACCGAGCAGGACGGTCCTATCGAGGACGGCGGCACTGCCACCTTCACCGTTGACCTCTATGGCGACACGTGCGCGAAGTACGTCATCGGCGTCGATGGCTACTTCTCCTGAGCGTCCGAACCGATTGGGCGGATTCCCAGAACCACCGCGCGACATCCGGGTAGCGTCATGCGGTGCACCAGGTCGCGAGGGGGAAGCAGGAGTGGGGCGAGCTGATTCTCGTCGCCGAAGGCGCGACCTGGTGCGCGACGAGCTGCGCTACAAGCACAAGACCGTCCGCGTGCTCCGACGCCGACAGGCCAGCGTGCGGACTAAGTGGGAGGACCGCGGCTGGGAGTTCGAGGAACAGCGAGACCGCCGATTCCGCACCGACCTCGCGTTCAAGCGCGAACTGCCGAAACCGCGCTGGGGCTTGCGGATCGGATGCTCCCTCCTGGCTCTGGCCATCGTTGCCGGCCTCGTCGTCGGCGGCCTGCGGTACCTCCCCCAGCACGAACCGACCGCCGCAGAACGGGCCCAGGCCGACGCCGCGGCCGCGCTCCGCGTACTTCGCGCCGGCGACCTACCTGCCCTCGAACCACACCTGGCGGCCCATCGAGGCAACCGCGACTTCGCCTACTACTTCGCCTCCCAGGCGACCCCCCGCGACCTCGGAGACGCGCTGTCCACCGTCGCAGGCACAGGTGACGCACAACTAGACGAGGCTGTCGACGCCCACGAGTACGACATCACCCTCACGGACCTGGCCGGCGTGCTCGCACTGGCCACCCACGGCACCGGCGCCCGCGCGCTGCCAACGGAATGGACCGACAACTTCGCGACAGCAACAACGACACCAGAGGTCCTCTACGGATCAGCCGAGCAGAACGCCGATGCTGATGCTCAACA
>JAGQUE010000403.1:0-221 GCA_020438665.1 Nocardioidaceae bacterium
GGCAAGGACCCGTCCAAGGTCGACCGCTCGGCCGCCTATGCCATGCGCTGGGTCGCCAAGAACGTCGTCGCTGCGGGGCTGGCACGCCGCTGCGAGGCCCAGGTGGCCTATGCCATCGGCACCGCCCACCCGGTCGGCGTGTTCATCGAGACCTTCGGCACCGGCGTGGTCCCGGACGAACGGATCCAGGAGGCCGTGCTCCAGGTCTTCGACCTGCGCCC
>JAGQUE010000403.1:346-3126 GCA_020438665.1 Nocardioidaceae bacterium
CGGCCGCTGAGCGGCGCGGCCGCCGAGCGGTCCAGCCCGGTGGGTCCACCGCGCGGATTGACCCTGGCCAGCCGGGTGAAACCTGCTTAGACTCCGCGATGGCGGACGGTGGGGATCGTTCCGCGACTTCACACCGACTCCGGGGGGATCCGATGAGCCGTCGCGCTCGCATCACCACCAGTCTTGCCGTGGCGGCCCTGGTCGCCTCGACCGTCGCGGCGCTGTCGCCGGGCTCGGCGACGGCCGCACCGGTCACCACCGGCCGCGGCGACGCGGCCGGGCGTGCCACGCTCCTGCTGAGCCAGGACGGCCACGGCCGGCTGAGCATCAGCAAGGACGCCCATGGCACGGTCACCTTCGTCGGGGTCCCTCACGGGGTCAACCTCGACAACCCTGCCGTCACGGCCGGGATGTCCACCGTCGGCGCCGCCCAGGCCCACCTCGCCCGCTATGGCGCGGCGATGGGCACCACCCGCCCGGGAGTCTCCTTGGTCGAGGAGTCGGTCGAGCCGACGGTGTCCGGCAACGACGTCGTCCGCTTCTCCCAGCACGTCGGCGGGCTGCCGGTCATCGGTGGCGAGGTGGCGGTCAAGGTGGGCCCCGACAACCGGCTGGCCTCGATGCTGGCCACCTTCTCCGGCGCCACCGCCCGCACCACGACGGCGCCGCGCGCCCTGGTCGGCCGGGCGACCGCGGCGCGCACCGCACGCGATGTTGCCTCGCTCTCCGCCCAGGGGCTGCCGCTGACGGCGACCAGCCAGGGGCGCTGGGTCTTCGACCCGTCGCTGTTCCACGCACCCTCGGCGCTCGGGACCCGCAGCGTGTGGCGCTTCGAGGTGGCCGACGGTGCCGGCGTACGCCGGATGGTGCTCGTCGACGACCGGTCCGGGCGGGTGCTGCTCAACCTCGACCTGATCAACGAGGCCAACCGGGTCGTGTGCGATGCCCAGAACATTCAGGTGTCGACCGAGTCCGACTGCACCAACAAGAATGCAAACGGGCGCAACGAGGGTGACGCGGCAAGCGGTGTCTCGGATGTGAACTCCGCCTATGACTTGGCCGGGGCGACCTCCGACTTCTACAACCAGATCGGTGGCATCGACCTGACCCAGCGGCTCGGCATCCCGGGCAGCGGTCCCAACGCAGGCCAGAAGGTGCTCGCCTCGACGGTGCGCGTCTGCTTCACCGGGGCCACCTGCCCCTACGCCAACGCCTTCTGGAACGGCCGCGGGATGTACTACGGCGCCACCTATGCCGGCGGCGACGACGTGGTCGCCCACGAGATGACCCACGGCATCACCGAGACCTCCTCCAACCTCATGTACTGGTTCCAGTCGGGCGCCATCAACGAGTCGATGTCCGACGTGATGGGCGAGATCCTCGACCACCGGCACACCCTCGAGGCCGCCGACGCGGAGTGGAAGATGGGCGAGGACCTGCCGATCGGGGCGATCCGGAGCATGAAGGACCCGACCATCTACGGCGACCCCGACAAGATGACCAGCGCCCTCTACACCGCTGACAACACGGGCTACAACGACAACGGTGGTGTGCACACCAACAGCGGGGTCGGCAACAAGACGGCCTATCTCATCTCGCAGGGCGGCACGTTCAACGGCCAGACCATCACCGGCATCGACACCGGTGACGCGACGCTGACCAGGACCGCGACGCTCTATCTCGAGACGATCCAGAGCCTGACCTCCGGCAGCGAGTTCGCCGACCTGGCCAGGGTGCTGGACCAGAGCTGCAACGACCTGGTGGGCACGGCCGGCATCACGGCCGCGAACTGCACCAACGTCCACAAGGCGACGCTGGCAACCGAGCTGCGGACCACGCCCACCAAGGCGCCGCAGCCCAAGGACGCCCCGGCGACCTGCCCCAAGAAGACCAAGAAGAAGGTCCTCTTCGACAGCGAGAAGGGCAACGCTGGCAGCAAGCTCACCCACGGCAAGTCCTGGACCAGGACCCCCGGCACCGTCACCGAGCCCGGCACGAGCACGCGCTACTCCATCCCTCGCAACGCGGTGTCGGGCGGGACGTCCTGGTTCGGTCTCGAGCAGTCCAGCAAGCGCAGCCTGGCGCTGGTGACCAAGAAGGGCTTGAAGCTGCCCAAGAAGCAGAAGACCTACTTGTGGTTCCGTCAGTGGCGGGCGTTCCAATACTCCGGCATCAACTACCTCTCCGGTGGGACAGTCGAGATCGACGACGTGGGCAACCGCGCCGGTCCGGTCAGCCTCCAGAAGAAGAAGTGGGTCAACGGCCCGAAGCAGAAGCTCTACAGCTCGCGCACGAAGGTCTTCGGCGGTGTTAGCGCCGGCTGGGTCTCGAGCAGGGTGGACATCTCCTTCCTGGGCGGCAAGACCGTGAAACCGCGATTCACGGTGCGGACCCTTGGCTACCCCGGCTTCTACGGCTGGTACCTCGACGACATCCGCGTCTATACCTGCCACTAGCAGGCGGTCCACCCACAGCGGCGTCGCCCGCTCGGCCCGCTGTCCCACCCGGCTGGTAGAACACCGGGCATGACGGGGACAGCGGAGCCGGGCGGGCAGGACTCCCTGCCCGGGCTCCGCGCTGCCGTTCGTGGCTCCCGGGCCAGGGCGGGAGCCTCGGCCACGAAGCCGGTGCCGCTTGCGGAGACCGACCCGGTCGCGCGGGTGCTTGTCGACGTTGCGCTGGCCCACCTCGACAGGCCCTTCGACTACGGCGTCCCGGCGACGATGGCCGACGACGCCGTGGCCGGCGCGCGGGTCAAGGTGCGCTTCGCCGGGCAGGAC
>JAGQUE010000404.1 GCA_020438665.1 Nocardioidaceae bacterium
CGGCCTCTGGGTGGACTACGAGCTGATGACCACCGTCCCCGGCCTCTACGCCGCGGGCGAGGCCAACTTCTCCGTCCACGGCGCCAACCGCCTGGGCGCCTCGGCGCAGATGCAGGGCCTGGCCGACGGCTACTTCGTGCTGCCCAACACCATCCGCGACTACCTCGCTGACGGCCCCTTCGAGCCGGTCAGCGAGGACCACCCGGCCGTGGTGGAGGCCCGCGAGGGCGTCCAGCAGCGGATCGACACGTTCCTGTCCATCGGCGGCACCCGCTCGGCCGACAGCTATCACCGCGAGCTCGGCAACATCATGTGGGAGTACTGCGGGATGGAGCGCACCGAGGACGGCCTGCGCAAGGCGATCGACATGATCCGCGAGCTCAAGGCCGACTTCTACTCCAACCTCAAGGTGCTCGGCACCGCCGACAGCCTGAACCAGTCCCTCGAGAAGGCCGGCCGCGTGGCCGACTTCATGGAGCTCGGCGAGCTGATGTGCATCGACGCCCTCAACCGGCGCGAGTCCTGCGGCGGCCACTTCCGGGCCGAGTCGCAGACCGAGGACGGCGAGGCGCTGCGCCACGACGACGAGTTCGCCTATGTGGCCGCCTGGGAGTTCGGTGGGGAGAGCGGCCAGCCGATCCTCCACAAGGAGGACCTGATCTATACGGCGATCGAGATGAAGCAGAGGAGCTACAAGTGAGGCTGACACTGAAGATCTGGCGTCAGGCCAGCTCCTCGGCCGCCGGCGCGTTGCACACCTACCAGCTGGACGACGTGTCTCCGGACATGTCGTTCCTGGAGATGCTCGACGTCCTCAACGAGAAGCTCAACGCCGACGGTGAGGAGCCGATCGCGTTCGACTCCGACTGTCGCGAGGGCATCTGCGGCATGTGCGGGCTGATGATCAACGGATCGGCTCACGGTCCGCTGACCACCACGACCTGCCAGCTGCACATGCGCACCTTCAGCGACGGCGAGACGATCACGATCGAGCCCTGGCGGGCCGACCCGTTCCCCGTCCTCAAGGACCTCGTCGTCGACCGCAGCGCGTTCGACCGCATCATCCAGGCGGGGGGCTTCATCTCGGTCAACACCGGGTCGGCCCCGGACGCCCACGCCGTACCCGTGCCCAAGCCGGACGCCGACCGCGCGTTCAGCATGGCCACCTGCATCGGCTGCGGCGCCTGCGTGGCGGCGTGCCCCAACGGCTCGGCGTCCCTGTTCATGGCCGCCAAGGTGACCCACCTCGGGATGCTGCCGCAGGGCCAGCCGGAGCGCGACGCCCGCGTCGTCGCCATGGTCGGGCAGCACGACGCCGAGGGCTTCGGCGGCTGCACCAACATCGGCGAGTGCACCGCCGCCTGCCCCAAGGAGATCCCGCTCGACGCGATCTCCCAGCTCAACAAGGACCTGCGGCGCGCGTTCCAGCACGGCCACTGATCCTGGCTCATGTGGGGTGAGGCGGGCGCCCAGGACGGCGCCCGCTGGTTGAGGAGGTCGCGCAGCGACCGTCTTGAAACCAGGTGAGCGGATCTGCCGAGGAGAGGGTGCGCCCCTCCGATGACGGATACCTTGCTGTGCATGCTGGAGCCAGGCGAATACGCAGGTGCTGACCTCGCTGCGGAGATGCGCATGCACATGGCTGAACGCTTTCCCGCGTCGGTGGAGAAGGGCGAGGACTACGGCGAGGTGGATGCGGTGATGATCGGCGCGGATATCTATGGCTGGGCGCTACAGGCGAGCAATCGGGGCTCCTTGTCGGCGCTCGATCGGACGAGGTTGGCTAGCGCGGCCGATGAGCTAGGACGGTCAATCGGGGCTCTTCCTATCGACGCTCAGCCCTACTACGAGCGCGTCCTCCGCATCGCTCGCCTGACTCTGTCTGAGACCTGACCCGTCGGCGGCGTTGCGCACGGACATCAGCGTAAGGCGGTTTTC
>JAGQUE010000405.1 GCA_020438665.1 Nocardioidaceae bacterium
AGACGTTCATCACCAACGGCTACTCCGCCGACATGGTGCTGGTCGCCGCCCGCACGGCACCGGAGAAGAAGGCCCGCGGCATCACGCTCTTCGCCGTCGAGTCGACCCGCGAGGGCTACTCCCGCGGCCGCAAGCTCGACAAGGTCGGCCAGGACGAGTCCGACACCGCCGAGCTGTTCTTCGAGGACGTCCGCGTCCCCGAGGAGAACATCGTCGGCGAGCTCGACAACGGCTTCATCCACATGATGACCTGGTTGCCGCAGGAGCGGCTCGGCTCGGCGGTCACCAACCTGGCCCATGCCCGCCAGATCCTCGACGAGACGATCCAGTACACCAAGGACCGCAAGGCCTTCGGCCAGTCGATCGGCCAGTTCCAGCACAACAAGTTCCTGATGGCCGACCTGGTCACCCGGGTCGAGGTCACCCAGGCCTACCTCGACCAGTGCGTCCTCGCCCACACCAAGGGCGAGCTCACGCCCATCGACGCGGCCAAGGCCAAGTGGTGGAGCGCCCAGGTCCAGAACGACGTGCTCGACCACTGCGTCCAGCTGCACGGCGGCTATGGGTTCATGAACGAGTACCGCGTCGCCCGCGCCTGGCGTGACGCCCGCGTCACCAAGATCTGGGCGGGGTCCAACGAGATCATGAAGGAGCTGATCGGCCGCGACCTGGGACTGTGAGGCGGAGCGAGGAGGGAGGCCCCCGAGCCTAGCGAGGGGTGCCGACCGACGAGTGGAGCCGAGGAGGCCCGATCAGGAGAGGCCTGTGAGGCCGGCCGCTGGGTGAGGAGGTCACGCAGCGACCTTCTCCAGGGCGTCTCGAAACCGAGGCCGTCAGCCGGTCTCGCGGACCGAGCCGCGGCGGCCCCGCGCCAGTCCCACGACGGCCGCCACCAGGCTGACCAGCCATCCCAAGGTCATCACGGTGAGGGGCGTGTCAGCCTGACCGGCCGACACGTACGTCGCCCCCGAGGCGACCGCGGTCGCGACCCCCGCAGCCAGCACCACCGAGGTGATGCTCCGGCGGGACGACACCACCAGGACCACGGCTTGGATGAGCACGAGCGCGCCGAGGCCGGCATGGGCGGCCTCGAGCGCGTGGCTGCCCAGGAAGGACCAGGCGGTGCCGGCGGGCACGTCCCGGGGGAACGTCGGCCCGACGCCGACCAGGGTGGCGACGACCACCAGCTCGATCGTGAGAACCGCCAGCTGGGTCTGCTGTCCGGGCCGTGCCATGGTGCCCCCTTATCGCAACTGCTAGTTGCGTTAGTTGGTGGAGCGCCAGTATGGGTCGATCGCACCGGTCATCGCAACTTCCTGTTGCGTTAGGTTGTCGAGGACCGAAGGAGGAGGACATGACCGCCCGACGCGGCGCCGCCGTACGCTCCGCCGTGCTCCTGGCGGCGCTGGACGAGCTCGTCGACCATGGCTATGCGGCTCTGACGATCGACAACGTCGCGCAGCGCGCCCGTGTGCACAAGACGACGGTCTACCGTCGCTGGCCGGATCGGGAGTCGCTGCTGACCGATGCGGTCCTCGAGCAGGCGAGCGCCGACTTCGCGTTGCCGGACACGGGTTCGGTCGATGAGGACCTCGCCGCCGGTCTGCGAGGGCTGGCGGACTGGCTCGCGGGTCCGGTCGGCGCCCCGCTGGTCGCGATGCTCGCCTCCGACGCGGCTCGGCTGCCTGCCATGGCCGAGGCCAAGCGCCGCTTCTTCGCCGCGCGGGGCGAGGTGCTGGCCGGTCGCCTGGCGACCGCGATCGCGGCCGGGCAGTTCCCGGCCGACACCGATCCAGGGACGTTCCTGGGTGTGCTGGTCGCGCCTCTCTACTTCAGCCTGGTGGTCCTGGACATCCCGGTCAGCCACGCGGACTGCGACCGAGCCGCGGCGGTCGCGCTGCACGCCGCACGGGCGGGACTGCTGCGGTGACCGGGCTGGCGCCGCCGCGCGGCTTGGTGTGGCTGCGTGTCGTGCTGGCCGAACGGCCGCCCAGGAGGCGCTTACGGCTCGCGCCACCCGAGGCGAGGGAGGCGTCAGCGGTGTCCGATGACGAACCGGGGATCAGCGTTGGCGATGGCCTGCTGGGCGGCGATCGTGGAGACCCGTTCGATGGCGTTGATGTGGGTCATCGCCCAGGGGAAGGCCAGCGCCGCGGCGTGGTCGGGATCGGTGACGTCGGGCAGCGAGTGGTCGCCGGTCTCGAGACCGATCTGGTAGTCGGCGACATAGCCGACCAGCTCACCGACGATCCCCCGGCGGTGGAACGCCGCGGCGCCGAGCTCCGCGTCGACCTCGACGCGGCGGGCGACGACGCCGATGGGGACGCCGAGCATGCGGTCGAGCGCCGAGAGCATGCCGGCGGTGAAGGCATAGGCATAGTCGATGCCCTGCCGGACGGCGAGGACCTCCGACATGCGGGCCCGCATCAGCGCGATGGTGAGGGCGTCGCTGCGGTTGGAGTTGACGGTACGCCCGAACACGGCGAGCGCGGCCCACTGGCGCAGGCGGGTGGTGCCGAGGACGACGAGGGCGTCCCGGATGCTGCGCACCTCGCGGCGCAGGCCGCCGGCCGCGCCCAGCGAGGCCTCGTGGAGCACCTGGACGACCAGCGCAGGCTCGTGGTCCAGGATCTCCTCGACGCGCCGGAAGTCGAGGCGCTCGTCGAGCAGCTCGGTCGCGAGCTGCACGCGGGCCAGGGCCGAGGGCGCCAGCGGCTCGCCGATCCGCTCGGGCCGCTCGATGGCCGGCCCTTGGAACAGCGTGAATCCGGCGTTGGCGGCCCAGGTGAGCTCCGCCTCGGAGGCGCAGCCCAGCGCCATCAGCGTGACGCGGCGTGACGTGCAGCGGCCGGCCAGGTCGAGAACGGCGTCCGCGTCGAGGGCGCTGAGGTCGATCTCGACGATGTCGGCGACCTTGAGGATCTCGGCGGTCTCGTCGGTCCACGACGTCAGCCCCACCGCGATGGAGCAGCCTGCCTTGCGGAGCTGGTAGCAGCGTTCGAGGACCGGGTCGCGCCGGCACTCCTCGAGGGAGACCTCGAGGGTGATCCGGTCGAGCGGCTGGACGATCTCCAGCGACCCCTCCATCAGAGCGGGCCAGGGGTTCAGGAACAGCCGGCGGTGGCCCACCAGCGCGTCGAGGTCGAACGCCTCCTCCTCGAGGACGGCGTCCATCGTGATGGCGCCCTTCATCGGCCACCCGTTGTCGTCGGCCTCGTCGATGAGGCGGTGCAGCACGCGGAACCCGACGACCTCGTCGTCGGCCCCGACGATGGGCTGGCGCGACACGATGCGGTGCAGCAGGGCAGGGGCGCCCTCCGCGCCGGCGATCAGTTCCTCGGTCATCGGCCCGTCTCCCTCCCTCACTGCTTCTCCAGACCATCGGCAACGCCGCGCGGAACCTGAGCGCTCCGGACGCGGCATAGGATCGCGGCGATGAGCACGGACGACCACCGGATGCCGCTGTCCGCCGCGAGCGCGCGACCGGGCGAGGGCCCGGGTCGGCGCAGCCGTCTGCCATGACATCGACGATCGGCATCCGCAGCCGGATCCTCGGCGTCGCCGTCGCGATCCTGGTCGTGACGCTGGCGATCTGGGCGTGGGTGGTCATCACCGTCTTCGACGGCACCCTGACCCGGACGGCGCGCAGCCACGCGGAGTTCCAGGCCACCCAGCTCGCCGACCAGCTGCGCTCGATCCCCGTCGACCAGGTTGTCCCGCAGGGCAAGGGCTACGGCGATCTCGTGCTCCAGGTGCTCTCGCCCGAGGGGTCGGTGCTCGCCAGTTCGGAGCCCCTCGTGGGGCCGATCACCGGACTGCGGCCGAGCGTCGACGAGATGCGCAGCGAGACCGTCGCCGGGGTCGCCGGGGTCGACGACGACTCCTTCGTGGTGGTCGCTCGCGGCACCATCGGCCTCGGCGGCCAGACGCTGGTCGTCGCCGTGGCCAACCCGGTCCACGTCGAGGAGGGGACGATCTCGCGCATCGTCCTCGTCGGGGGCGTCGCCGGCCTGCTCGTGCTCGGGATCACGACGATCCTGGTCAACTGGGCTGTCGGGGCCGCGCTCACGCCCGTCGAGAGGATGCGCGGCCAGCTCGCTGGCATCGACGGGCACACCATCGGTGACCGCGTCGCCGTCCCGCCGACCGGTGACGAGCTGACCCGACTGGGCGACACGATGAACCAGATGCTCGAACGCCTCGAGGCGGCCTATGCGGCGCAGAAGGCGTTCGTGTCCGACGCCAGCCACGAGCTGCGTAGCCCGTTGGCCACCATCCGCGCGGCCGTGGAGCTGGCCAGCGCCGACCCGTCGGGGCAGGTCTGGGAGGGCACGCGGGCCACCCTGATGGCCGAGATCCTGAGGCTCCAGGCGCTGGTCGACGACCTGTTGACGCTGTCCAAGGTCGACGCCGGCGCCCTGCCACTGCGGCGCCGCGAGTGCGATCTCGACGACGTCGTCGTGGCTGCCGTACGACGCCTCCGGGGCGACACCGACCGGGCGGTCGAGGTGACCGTGGAGCCCGTGCGCGCGACCGCCGACCCCGACCGGTTCGCCCAGGTGCTCCGCAACCTGCTCGACAACGCCGCTCGACACGCCGCGTCCCGCATCCGGGTGACGTTGACGCGAACGGGAGCCAGCGCGGTCGTCAGGGTCGACAACGACGGACCCCCGGTGCCGGACGGCATGCGCACCCAGGCCTTCGAGCGGTTCGTCCGGCTCGACGAGACGCGCGACCGTGACTCGGGAGGGAGCGGACTCGGGCTCGCCATCGTCGCCGACCTGGTCCACGCCCATGGCGGCACGGTGATGGCGACCGAGACCGAGGAGGGCTGGTGCCGCTTCGAGGTGAGCCTGCCGTTGAGCATGTCCGGAGTCGGGGACCCGGCGCCCGGGCCCACTGTCGACCCGGTCAGCCCGACGGGTTGAGCCGATAGCCGACGCCGCGGACCGTCTCGAGCCGGTGCGTGCCGAACGGGGCGTCGATCTTGCGGCGCAGATAGCCGACATAGACCTCGACGAGGTTCTCGCTGCCGGGATAGTCGGTGTCCCAGACGTTGGCCAGGATGTCGGCCTTGGTCACCGCGTCGCCGCAGCGGCGCATCAGGAAGTGGAGCAGGAGGAACTCGCGGGGGGTGAGCTCGAGCCCGGCGTCGCCGCGGGTGACCCGGTGGCTGTTGGGGTCAAGGGCCAGGTCGCCGCACCGCAGCACCACCGGTCGCTGGGGGGAGCCCCGTCGCACGAGCGCGCGCAGGCGAGCGACGAGCACGGGAAACGAGAACGGCTTGCTGAGGAAGTCGTCGGCTCCTGTGTCGAGTGCCTCTGCCTCGTCGTACTCGCCGTCCTTGGCGGTCAAGATCAGCACCGGCGTCCAGT
>JAGQUE010000406.1:0-686 GCA_020438665.1 Nocardioidaceae bacterium
AGATCGGCTGCGGCTCCCTCGAGGTCGGCGTCGTCGGCGGCCTGCCGCCAGCGGTCGACCATCGCGGTCAGGATGCTCGTGGCGGTCGGCTCGGTCCCGATGTCATAGGTGGCCGGGAAGAGGTAGCCCTCGGCGTTGCCGTCGGCATAGTCGGGCAGCCCGAGCTGGCCGGGATCGGCGAGGACCTTGTCGAAGTCCTTCTTGGGGATGTCGGTCTTGTCCGCCAGCAGGTCGACGATGTCGACCACCCGGAGCCCTTCGGGGACGGTGATGAGGTTCTTGACCAGGTTGTCGGGGTTGATGAGGATCGCCAGCGCCGCCTCGGACGACATCTCGAGCTTCATCTGGTAGTTGCCGACCTGGATGTTGCGCGACTCCGGCTCCGCGGCGGCGGCCTTGGTGAAGGCGTCGACCGACTTCACGATCCCGGCGGCCTTGAGGTTCCGCCCGATCTCCGTGGCGCTGTCGCCGTCGTGGACCTCGAAGAGCACCGAGCCGTGGCCCTTGCCGGAGAAGTCGCCGGGACCGGCGAACTTCTCCTTGACGAAGTCGAGCCCCTTCCAGATGCCGAAAGCGGCGATCAGCGCAACCACGAGGACGACGGCCAGCGCGGGCAGGCAGCCGGCGCCGGAGCGCTCCTTGCGGCGTCCGCGAGGGGCCACGGCGACCGGCACCGGCGGGTCCTG
>JAGQUE010000406.1:747-1559 GCA_020438665.1 Nocardioidaceae bacterium
TAGGCCGGCTCGTCGTACGCCGGCTGCTCATAGGCCGGCTGCTCAGCGGCCGGCTCCTGAAAGGCCGGCTGCTCATAGGCCGGCTCCTGATAGGCCGGCTGCTCGTAGGCCGGCCGGTCGGGCGTGGGCGCGGGCCCGCCGAGCGGGTCATCCGCCGGCGGCTCCCAGTGGGGCTCCTCCCACGTCGGCTCCTCCCAGACGGGCTCGGCGGCGGGCTGCTCGGGCTGCGCATGCCTGCCCCGATAGGGGGCGGGGTCGACGGGATCCACTCCGTCGTCGTGTTCAGCCATGCGTGACCTCGACGATCTCTCCTGGCGCTGCCCCCGTTGCGCGCTCGGTGTCCAGTGCGTGCTGCAGGATCAGCACCGCGGCGGCCTGGTCGACCACCGCCTTGCGGCTCCTGCCCTTGTGACCACGATCCCGAAGCATCGACTCAGCCGATACCGTCGTCAGTCGCTCATCCCACAGTCTCACGGGCACGGGAGCAACTCGACGGGCCAGTCGCACGGCAAACTTTCTCGCCTTGGCCGCCGACGGCCCCTCCTCCCCCGACAGCGACCGGGGCAGCCCGACGACGATCTCGACGGCGCCCTCCTCGGCCAGCAGCGCCTCGATCCGGTCGAGGTCACCCGGCCCGCGCGACACCGTCTCGACCGGGGTCGCGAGGAACCCTGACGGGTCGCTGCGCGCAACACCGATCCGGGCCTGCCCCGGGTCGATCCCGAGGCGTACGCCGGGACGCACCGTCACGCCTCACCGGCCATCCGAGCGACCTCGGCGGGCACGAGGGCCACCGCCTCGTCGAGCCGGGA
>JAGQUE010000407.1:0-16177 GCA_020438665.1 Nocardioidaceae bacterium
CCGAACCAGGCGGGCACGACGCTGCGCAAAGCCGCGCCGTGGCGTGGTGCTGCTGGGCAACGGCTCCAGCCCCGGCACGGATGGCCGATCGGCCGCCCTGGCGCGGTCAGCGGCGGCACGGCATGCTCGGGCGATGACATCGGCGCCGACCAGGAGCTGGGCCGCCTTCGGCACGCTCGAGGCCTCGGTGCTGCTGTCGAGCACCGGCAACGGGATCACGATGGTCGCGTTCCCGTGGCTGGTCCTCCAGGAGACCGGGAGCCCCACGGCGGCAGCCACCATCGCGGCGGTCGCCTCGTTGCCGCTGGTGGTCTCGATGCTGTTCAGCGGCGCCATCATCGACATGGTCGGCCGCCGGTCGGTGGCCGTGGTCAGCGACCTGCTCTCGATGGGCAGCGTGCTGGCCGTGCCCGCGCTGGCGGCCGCCACCGAGCTCAACGTCGCGTTGCTCGGTGCCGTCGCGCTCCTCGGTGCCGTCTTCGACCCGGCTGGCTCGACCGCTCGCGAGGCCATGCTCCCCGAGGCGGCGGGGCGCGCCGGGCTGCGCCTCGAGCGTGCCAACGGGATCCACGAGAGCACCTTCGGCTTCGCGTTCCTGCTCGGCCCCGGCATCGGTGGCCTGCTCGTCTCGTGGATCGGAGCGGTCAACACGTTCTGGGCGACCGGTGTCGCGTTCGCGGTCTCCGCGCTGCTCATCGGCATCAGCCCGACCCCGGGCAGCGGCCGACCGCCGCCGCACGAGCGTCCCCGGGGACTGCTGCCGGCGACGTGGGCGGGGCTCCGCTACCTGTGGGCGGACGCCGTGCTGCGCGAGTCCTCGATCCTGTTCGCGGTGCTCATCCTGGTCTGGCTGCCGATCGAGTCGGTCATCCTGCCGGTCTATTTCACGGCGATCGACCAACCGGCCCAGCTCGGCTTCCTGATCACCGCCATGAGCGGGGGCGGGGTGATCGGCTCGCTGCTCTATGCCGCGATCGGCGCCCGCGTCCGCCGCCGTACGGCGTTCGTCGTCTCGTTGGTGCTCTGCGCGGTCCCGGTGCTCGGGATGTCGCTGTTGCCGCCGTACCCGTTGATGGTCACGCTCGGGGTGCTCACCGGCCTGTTCTTCGGATCGGTCAACCCGATCGTCAACCTCGCGATCCAGCACCGCACCACCAACGAGATGCGCGGGCGCATCAACGGCATCTTCGGCTCGGTGGCCAACGTCGCCGGGCCGATCGGCTATCTGATCGCCGGGCCGCTGATCGCGGCCGTCGACGTGGAGCGGGCCTTCCAGGTCATGGCCGTGCTGGTCTTCCTCGCCTCGGCGAGCGCGGTCTTCATGGGCTCGTTGCGCCGGCTGGACGACCCACCCATCCCGGGGTCAGCGGCCTCCGACGAGCTCCTGCACCTCGAGGTGACCGGTGCTCACCTCGACGTCCGCTCGATCGGATCGGATGAGTCAGGGCGAGCCGACGACGCCGCTACCACCCCTTGACCAGCGCCGCCACGAAGAAGGCATAGCCGCCTGCGACGAGCGCGATCGCCAGCAGCATCCAGCCGAGCTCGCGCGCGGCGCCGTTGCGGTGCTCGGCGTCGACCACGGTCCGCGCACGGTCACCACGCAGCCACGCCCAGGGGCCAGAGAGGGCGATGAGCCCACCCAGCGCCGCCACCCACGACCCCGCGACGATCGCACCCAGCAGCGCACCGGCGCCGAGGATCGCCAGCAGGCCGGCGGTCATCAGGGTGAGCCGGTGTCGCCGCGCGGCGACCTCGCCCGCGTGGGCTGCCCGATAGGCCTGCGCGCGATCGAACGGCCGTTGCTGCTCGCCCACGATCCCCCTTCGCCTGCGGTGGCCGGGCACCAATCTCGCCGCCCCACGTTTGACCCCGGTCGTGACGGGTAGACGTGGGCTGTGAGCTTCGACGTCAAGACGAGTGCGCTGCGACGCTACAGCAACGACCTGGTCGCCTGGTCCGCCGACGTGAGCGCTGCGACGTCCTACCTCGACGCCCATGCGCGCCTCGAGTGGAGCGACGCGATGATGTTCCAGCCCGTCGTGCAGGTCAACGACCAGGTGGTCAAGGCGCTCGACGAGGCGCTCGCGCGCATCAGGCAGGTGCTGGCCGAGAGCGCGACCGAGCTCGTCGGCGTGGCTCGCCTCTATGACGAGACCGATGCCGCCGTGTCCGAGCGGATGGACCGCACCTATGAGGCAGTCCGGATCGAGCCCGGCGGCGGCTATGCCACCCACCACAGCCGGGACGTCGACACCGTGCCCACGCCGCCCGAGCCGCCCAAGCCACCGCCGCCCGAGTCTGGACCTCCCACGGGCACGACCACCTCCACGACGGCGCCCACCGCGGTGCCCACGCCGTCGCCGACGACGCCTCACCCGTCTCCGGGGCCGGCCCCGTCGCCGCCCACCGGGACCACCACCACGACGCCGACCACCGCCCCGACGGGGCCGGGCCGATGACGGCGATGCCGTCGGAGGTGCTCGACACCCCCTATCCCAGCGAGCCCATCCCCGACCTGGTCAACCAGATCCTCGGTGCCGGCGACTGGCTGAGCCCGTCCCACGTGCTGATGAAGGGCATCGAGCTCGTCTTCGGGTTCAACCCGGGTGAGGAGGCTGCCCGCTGGGTCGCCGGCGACTGGTCCTCGGTCGCCACGGTGGCCAGCGCCCTCACGCAGATCGGCGAATACGCCGTACGCCTCGGGCATGTGCTGGACGACGGGTCGCTGGACATGCTCGAGAACTGGCACGGCAACGCCGCCACCTCCGCCGGGACCTACCTCGACCAGCTCGCGCAGGCGATCGACCGGATCCGGCCCAATCTCGACGGCATCGCGTCGGAATACACCTCCGTCGCGGCCGGGATGCAGGAGATGGCGGGCGCCGTCGCCTCCATCCTCGAAGCCCTCATGGACAAGCTGATCGAGATCGGCATCGAGGCGCTCGCCGCGACGGCGCTCAGCGAGACCGTGATCGGTGGCGTGATCTTCGGCGGCATGGCGGCCTACAGCACCTATCGCGCCACCAAGCTGTGGATCCAGGCCGTGGAGTGGCACAGCAAGGCCTGGACGGCCGTGCAGGCCGTCGTCGGCCTCTGCGCGGGATATCTGGGAGCCCTCCAGGACCTCGACTCGATCACGCTGCCCAACGCCTACGACCACCCCGGTGTGGCGTGAGGAGCGACCGGTGACCCAGCCGCCCGCCGCAGGTCTGCCCGACACGGTCCTCGCGTTCACCCGCGGTGACGCCGCAGCAGCCACCCGGCTCACCCGAGCGCTCATCGCGATCCGCGACCATCTCGGCAACGAGGTGCTGTCGGTGCGCATCGACGCCGTGCTCCACGGCCGCGGCACGCTGCGCGAGCTCGTGCGCGACCCGGTGATGGTCGCGGAGATGTCGCGCGGGATGGACCGGTTCGCCGAGCAGTGGTTCGCGATGTCGCCGAGCGAGCGGGCCGACCTGGCCCGGCAGGGGCAGGAGGAGGAGGCCCGCCTGCGCGCCGCCGAGGGCCTGCCGCCCGACCCCGACCCCGCGCCGATCGGGGAGTTCGGGCCCGCCCTCACCCGGCCGCCCGCTCCCGAGGACCCGGCCGGTCAGGGGTGAGGGTGTCGAGCCGACGTCCAGTCGGCCGGGGCCTGCGTCACGGCATCGGCGGGACGGTCGGCTCCTCGCGCGCGCACCAGTCGTACGCCGGTCGCCCCCAGCCATACGATCCAGGCGAGATAGCCGGGCATCCCCACGAAGAGGACGGCCGAGCCGTCCGCGATCGCCAGGTTGAACACCCCGGCGACGAGCAGCAGGCCTCCCCCGGCCAGCGCGAGCGCCCGCTGCCACGGCGGCGTCAGCGCGCTCGCGTGGGCGGCCAGCGCGGCGCCGATCAAGGTGGTGCCGAGCGCCGGCAGCGCCCACGCGAACGCTCCCGCGTGCAGCTGCCAGGCGAGCTGGAGCTCCGGGCCGGGCTCGGCGAGACCGTCAGCGGCGAGCACGACGCCGTTCCAGAGCACCGCATAGACCGCCCAGACCGCAGCGAGCACCGCACCCGCGGCGACGGCGAGGCGCGACCAGTCGGCACCCCCAGCCCCGCGGCGGCCTATGAGCCCCTGGAGACCGACCAGGAACCCGAGCAGCAGGGGTAGGTTGAGCGCCTCCAGGCCGACCGCGATCGCCACGGCGAGCTGGTGGTCGGCGTGGAAGGCGAGGACGTCCGCCATCGGATCGCCATAGCCGGGCGCCCCGGCCCACACCACCACGACGTTCTGGATGACGATCGACGCGGCCAGGGCGAGCGCCGTTGCGCCGATCAGCCGCTCCGGTTGCGCCCCGCTGTGGCCGTTCCTTCGTGTTCTCACGTCATTCTCCTTAGTCCGAGGCGCCGGTCAGGGCCGCCTGGTGGTCGCGTACTCCACGTCGTCGAGCTGAGGCTGTGGGCCGGCAAGCGCGGCCTTGGCGTCGGCGTCGGCGCTGAGGGTCTCGCGCAGGAACGCGGTGGTGTAGTGCTCGACGATGTCGAGCGGTCGGGTCTTCCAGACGGCGTCCTTGCAGAACCCGTCGCGGTAGTCGGAGCCCCGGACCCACGGGATGTCCTCGCACGGGTCGAGGAAGATCATGTGACCGGCGCCGGGGAAGGTGATGAGCGACTTGTCCTCGCTTCCTGCGTTGTCATAGGTGAGGCCGGTGCCCCAGGTGTACGGCGTGCCGTCGTCGACCGTTCCGCCCAGCGCCATGACGGGCACCGTGAGCTCCTCGAGGCCGCGCCGGTCGAAGGGATAGGCGTCGCCGGCCATCGAGATCACGGCCTTGACCCGGGTGTCTCCCAGCGATGGCCACAGCCCGGACGGGACGGCAGGAAGTCCGGCTCGGGTGGCCATGGCTGACTCCCGCGGGAGCACAGGGGCGCAGAAGAAGTTCAGGGGATCATCGGCCTTGAGCGCTGCGCAGCGGCGCTGATAGGCAGCGAAGTCGAACCGCGCGCCACCTGCGGCCAGGGCGGTGTAGCCGCCGTACGAGTGGCCCACCACGGCGATCTCATCCAGGTCGAGCAACCCGGCGAAGGGTGCTCCGGGATCGTTGAGATCCTCCGCGAAGTCGATGGTCCGATGGATGTCGTCGGGCCTGTCGACGAGCGCCTTCCAGAACCCGGTGAGGGACTGGTCGAAGGTCTCGTTGTGCTCCGGAGCGAGCACCACGAAGCCCTGCGACGCCCAGTGCTCCACCAGCGCGCTATAGACGATCGGGCTGAGGGCATAGCCATGCGAGAAGACCACGAGGGGATAGGGGTCGGCGGTCCGTTCCGGTCGGGCGCCCAGGAGGGCAGCGCCGGCTGCGGTGATGCCCTTGCCGGGGGTGATGCTCTCGTCGAACTTGTTGGGTGCGGAGTAGGTGATCGTCGCGTCCTGGGCGCCGGCGGGCGGATCGGCGGGATACCACGCGCGCAGCGTCAGAGCATGGTGCTGGGAACCGTGCGTCGTGAACACGCGGTAGCCCACGGCGTGCGGGCCGGGCTCCGCATAGCCGAGCGACGCCGCCGGGGCCGTCGTTGGAGCTGAGGTGGTTGACGGCTGCTCCGACGTGCACCCGCTGGTGAGCAGGCCGCCACCGGCGATCACGGCGACGCCGCAGACCGCCGCGGCGAGTCGGTCACGGTGGGGCTTCCAGGGGTGGCGTTCGAGGGCGCTGGGCATGGTGGTCTCCTGTGCTGGCCTGCACCGGGTGCGCAGGGCGGGGACCACGCTGCCGGGGCGCGCGGCGCCAGACATCGGCCGCATGGCCCCGATCCGGTCATGCCAACGGTGGGGCACCTGGTCGACCTTTCGGCCGATATCGCCGCCTGCGGTGCCATGGCTCCCCACCCACGACAAAGCCCAGGTCCAAGGGTCCTCCGCCATCTGCATGGATGGCCACCATGGGGTGCTGGTTGGACCTCCTGGAGGGGGCTCAACACCATGAATCGCCCAGGTCTGGTGGAGGTCTGTTGAGCTGCGGTCAGGCTGACCGGAGTGGCTCGGGCCGGTCGCTGAGGTTGGCTGAGTCCTGGAGATGCCGGATGAAGGAGGCGAGCACCAGATCGCGGCTGCTCGCGCGCCAGGCCACCCGCAGCTCGCTGGGCTCGAGATCGTGGACCGGCACCAGCGCGATCCGGCGGCCGCCGAAGCGGAGCGCGCTGCTGGTCGGGAGGAAGGTGATCGCCCGGCCGAGCTCGGCGAGGCGCACCACCTCGGCGAGATCGCTCACCTCGGGTCGCCGTCCGGGGCGGTCCGGGTCGTCGGGACGCAGACCCGCGTAGTAGCGATCCAGCTGAGCAGGCAGGCCCGGCCAGGCCGCGACCGGCTCCTCGACCAGATCGTCGAGCCCGATCTCCGCGGCTGCGGCGAGTCGGTGATCCGCGGGCAGGATGGCCAGCCGCGGCTCCACCAGGACAACATCGGACTCGAGCCCGTCGAGATCGACCGGGCCGGCAACCAGGCACAGGTCCGCCTCCCCGGTGCGCACCGCCCAGGCGAGGTTCGCCGGGTCGGTGAAGAGCAGCCCGACCGGAGCCCGGTCCTGCTCCCAGGACGGCAGCGCCCTCTCGAGCAGACCGGCGTCACCGTCGGCCTTCACGGCGACCACGATCCGGCCGCGATCGTGGGCCGCACGCCGCGTCAGGATCAGGGCGGCCTCGGCCTGGGCGAGCGCTGCCCGCCCTTCCCGGTGAAGCACCCAGCCGGCCGTGGTCGGCTCGAACCTACGGGTGCTGCGTCCGACCAGGCTCGTCCCGAGCTTCGCCTCGAGTGCCGCGACGGTGCGCGAGACCGTCGGCTGGGTGAGGCCGAGGGCACGCGCGCCCGCACTGAAGCTGCCCTCGTCAAGAGCCGTCACGAAGATCCGCAAGGCCCGCAGATCGATCTCATCCATGCCGCCAGCGTATGACGCCGTCCGGGTCAATCGATGCCAGCGGAGAGCCCACCGATGCCCACCCTCGGCTCCACCGTGGGAGCCTGTCGCGCAGCTCCATCAACCGCCGGTTCGCCCCGTGAGCTGGCAGAACTCCGTGCCCGGTACGGAGGGCACGGCGGCGTCGACCGGGAAGGATCGCTCCGTGAAGCAGCTCGATAGCCCCGACCACGTCCCGCTCTCGCCGGCGATCCTCTACTTCGGCACGCCGGTGGCGCTGATCAGCTCGACGAACCCGGACGGCGGCGCCAATCTGGCACCGATGTCGTCAGTCTTCTGGCTCGGCCAGACCGCGATCCTCGGACTCGGCACCCGATCGCAGACCTCGAAGAACCTCCGCGAGCGCCCGGAGTGCGTGATCAACCTCCCCGACACCTGCTGCGTCACGGCCGTCGACCGGCTGGCGCTCACCACCGGAGCTGACCCGGTGCCCGAGGGCAAGGCCGCGGTCGGCTACCGGCACGTGCCGGACAAGTTTGGCCACGCCGGACTCACCGCGATCGCCTCCGACCTGGTGGGGCCACCGCGGGTCGCACAGTGCCCGGTAGCGCTGGAGGGCAGGGTGATGGCAGCCCACGCCGTGGAGACCTCCGACCCGGAGGAGGCCGGCTCGGTCGAGGTCTTCGAGGTGCGGGTGCTGCGCGTCCAGGTGTACGAGCGGATTCGGATGCCTGGGACCGAGAATCGGATCGACCCTGACCGCTGGCGGCCGTTGGTCATGAGCTTCCAGAAGTTCTACGGACTCGGCGAGCAGGTCCTACCCTCACGGCTGGCCGCCGCGATCGACGAGGAGTGGTACCGGTGAGCCACTCCTGGGCCCGGGCCCGGAGTCGGCTCGGTGTTGACGACAGTCGTCACGGTCGATTCCTCGGGATCTCGACGCCGTGGCCGCGTTCGAGCCGCACCGTGCGGAGTCCGCGCTCCGAGAGGCCCTCTTCGTCGGTGCCGCCAGCGGGGACGCGCGTGGTCACTGGGACGCCGCCGCCGCGCTGAGCAGCATGCTCTGGGACCGCGGCCACCGCGTTGCGCCGCTGCAGTCCTCGCGGCTGCCCAGTCGCGTCGGGCACTGCTGTCACGACCTCGAGGGTTTGGATGAGCTCGTGTCGGTCAGTGACCGGGCCGCACGTGGCTGTTCAACAGCCACGTCCAGCGCACCCTGGAGTGGGACGACCAGTGCAGTCGCGGGTGCACGCGCTGGATCCTGCGCGAGCACGGCATCACGTTGATCGGTCCCACACCTCGGTCGTTCATGCGGGTGGAGCCCGCGAACCTGTGGCGCCGCGTGGAGGCTGCGCCGTTGCCGATCCTCCACCGGCGGCTGCGATCCCGTCCTTCCTCGGTCGGAGCTGGTGGGGGTCAGTGCCTTGACTGTGGCTGGAACGGGCCATGTAGCGCCGCCCATTGGAGGAGCATGATGGTCTTGCCATCGTTGATGGCGCCGTTGGTGGTCATGGCCAGTGCGTCGTCGAAGGGCAGTTCGAGGACTTCGATGTCCTCTCCCTCTTCGGCCACCCCACCTCCGTGGTTGGTGAGGTCTGCGGCACTGTAAGGGGCAACGTAGAAGTGCAGCCGCTCGGTCACCGATCCAGGGCTCATGTAGGAGTCCATGATGTGGGTGAGTGGGCCCACTGCAACTCCGAGCTCCTCGGCTGCCTCACGGCGGATGGCGGTCTGTGGGTCGTCGGCGTCGAGCAGGCCAGCGGCGGCCTCGATCAGCATCCCGGTGGGGTGGTCGTTGACGTAGGCGGGATAGCGAAACTGCCGGGTGAGCAAGACGGTGCGACGTTCGAGGTCGTAGAGAAGAATCGCAGCCCCGTTGCCCCGGTCATAGGTCTCCCGTTGCTGGGTGGTCCACGTGCCGTCGCTTCGCCGATAGTCAAACGTCGTGCGGCGCAGCACGTGCCAGCCCGCCGAGGTGAGCTCGACGTCGCGGACGATCACATTGGGGTTCCGGTCGAGGTCGCGGCCGGTCTGGTCGAGGGCGGTGCGACCTCGGTGGTCAGGCACGTCGATGCCAGCTCGTCCGGCTGAGGTGACCGCGGGATCCGCGTCCGTGCTGGTGCCGAGGGGTGGGATGTCCTCGATTCGCTCGTAGACCGGGAGCCCTCGCTGGCGCGCGATCTCGACGTCCATGTCTGCTCCTGTCGACTCGCCAGGCAGCCGTAGGACGGCGTCGCAGTGATCCAGCAGGCGCCGCGCGGTCGGGTACATCACCTCGTCAGCCAGTGGGTCGAACACATCCGCGCCCGCCGAGCGCAGCACCGGGAGCGCAACCCACTCCCCGATCATCGGGACATGCCCAGCATGGAAGAGAGGCCAGGCGGCCTGCTCGAGTGCCGCGAGGTTGGCGGCCATCCTCACCGGGTCGTCCCCGGTGCCCGATCGGTAGGGCCCGGCGATCAGGATCAGGAGAGGTCGGAGCGTCACGGCGTGTACACTACATGCAGAAACATGCACAATCACGAAGGAGTGCGGATTGCTTGCCGCGGAACGTCGAGACTTCCTCCTAGCCCGCCTGGCTAACGACGGGAAGGTGGTGGCCAAGGACGTCGCTGCTGAGTTGGGGCTATCTGACGACAGCGTGCGGCGCGACCTGCGCGAGATGGCGGCTGCCGGTTTGTGCCAACGTGTCTACGGGGGCGCCCTCCCCAACTCGCCAGCACTGGCCGACTACGCCGCCCGTCACGATGTCGCCCCCGAGAGCAAGCGACGCGTCGCCTCGGCAGCGGTGCGACTCATCGAGCCCGGAGCGACCGTGACCCTCGATGGTGGCACCACGACCTTGGCGGTGGTCAACGCCATGCCGCCCGACCTCGACTGCACCGTCATCACGCACAGCCCGACGATCGCCGCCGCGCTCGTCTCGCACCCGACAGTCGAGGTGTTCTTGCTTGGCGGGCGACTGTTCAAACACTCCGCTGTCACCTGCGGCGCAGTCGCGGCCGAGGCAGCGGCGGCGATCTCGGCCGACTTGTTCTTCCTGGGAGTGACCGGGGTCCACCCGGAGCGAGGACTTACCACCGGCGATCCAGACGAAGCCGCCATGAAGCGGGCATTGTCAGCGCGAGCTGCCGAAACCTACGTCCTCGCCAGCGCCGAGAAGATCGGAGCCGTGTCCCCCTACACCGTGATGGACCTGGGCAGCGTCACCGGGGTGATCACCGATGCCAGCACACAGGACCAGACCGTCCAAGCACTCTCCCGGGCCGGAGTCACCGTGATTCACGGCCCCTAAGCCGGTGCCGCGCCGACGTCGGACACCGGACTCGTGCAGGCGACCTGGTCCGGGCTGGAGTCGACCACCCGTCCAGTCGCCCTGAGGGCCCTCAGGTCGATGTCGTCCATGCGCCCAGCGTATGGATCCGGTGCTGGTGTGGGTCTACTGTCCGGCGGCCGGGAGTCGTGGGATGACACCGTCCGGTCTATCGCCATCAAGGAGAGCTCATCGATGACCACCCTCGGCTACATCGTGGGAAGCCTGTCCCGCGACTCGATCAACCGCCGTCTCGCCCAGGCACTGGTCGCGGCCGCGCCCACCGGCTGCGAGTTCGTCGAGATCCCGATCGTCGGCCTTCCGCAGTACAACCCGGACCACGACCACATGTACCCGCCGGCGGCCGCCCGGCTCAAGGCGCTCATCGAGACCGTGGACGGGGTCGTGGTCGTGACACCCGAGTACAACCGGACCTTCCCCGGCGCACTGAAGAACGCGATTGACTTCGCCTCGCGGCCCTGGGGCGAGACCTCCTGGACGGGCAAACCGGTGGCCCTGCTCGGCACCGGGCTCAACAGCGCTGGCACCGCCGTGGCCCAGTCCCACCTGCGTAGCGTCTTGACCTACTGCGGCGCACAGGTCCTGGGACTTCCGGAGACCTGCGTGCCATGGTCCGAGGACCTCTTCGACGCGGACGGAAGGCCCTCTGCCACCCTGTCCGACCAGCTCACATCGTTCCTCGTCGCGACCCTCGCCCACACCCGCCGGTACGCCGCATGAGCCGGCTGCGTGTCCGTGCTCCGCACGGACGGAAACTCGTCCGCACGCCGGAAGGATCGATGCGGGCAACAGCTCAACAGAGCCGGCCAGGTAGTCGTGTCGCCGGCGATCGTCCGTCTCGGCACGCCTGCCGCGATGTCGTCGGTGCCCAGCAGAGCGAATCGGGCACCGGCCCGTCATCCGTGCCCGGCACGCGAACGCCACGCTCGACACCACCTGACCCTCCGAATGGCGGCTCGCGCCAGCGATGGTCGTAGGCCCCTTCCGTGCGCAGGCCCAGTCTGACCCGCCGCGAACGGGAGACGCTCCAGGCGGTGGCGCGGCGGCTGACGAACGCCGAGATCGCCGAGGAGTTCGGGGTCTCGGTGCGGACCGTCGAGTCACACATCGCCGCGTTGCGCCGCAAGCTTCTCGCCGAGAGCCGACGCGAACTGGTGCAGGCCGCAGAGAGCTACGTCGGCCGGCCGGTGCCCGCGCCGCTCGACTCATTCGTCGGCCGCGAACACGCTCTCGCGCAGACACTCGAGCTGCTGCTCGCCGAGCGCTGGGTGACCCTCACCGGGCCTGCAGGCGTGGGCAAGTCCAGGCTGGCGCTCGAGCTTGCCCATCGCTCGCCGAGCGTCGTAGTCGAGCTCGAGAGCGCCGGCTCGGGTGACGTGCTGGTCGCGATCGCCTCGGCACTGGGCATGGAGGCAGTTGCGTCTCCCGCCCTGCTCGCGACGTGTGCAGTCGCGCTGTCTGCGGGCCCGCTGCAACTCGTCCTCGACAACGCCGACCGGGTCGCGGCCGAGGTTGTGCCGGTGGTACGACAACTGCTCGGCCGAGCCCAGCAGCTCCGAGTGATCGTCACCACCCGAACCCCTCTTCGCGGCCCCGGCGAGATCGTGGTCGACCTAGACCCGCTCCCGGCCAACTCGCCCGCCGACGCCGGAGTACGACTCTTCCTGGACCGTGCTCGCGCAGCCTCCCGAACAACCGACCTGTCCGACCAGGCGCTGGCCGTCGACGTGTGCCGTCGGCTCGAGGGGGTTCCGCTGGCTATCGAGCTCGCCGCCGCACGCACTCGTCACCTGTCGTTGGCCGAGCTCGACCGGCGACTGGCCGAAGGGTTCGAGACCCTGGGCACCTCGGTCGATCGGACCCAGCGGAACACTGCCCTTGCTGCTGCCTTCGCCTGGAGCTGGGACCTCCTCGACCTCGGCCTCCGTGAGGTGCTGATGCACCTAGCCGCGCTCCCACACGTCTTCGACCTCGATCTGGCCTCGGCAGCGGTCGGTCGGCGGGTTGACGGGGAGGTGGTCGAGCTTCTCGATCGCTCGCTGCTGACCCGTGCAGGCGACCCTGCTGCCCGGGCCCGCTTTCGGATCGTCGCAGCACTTCGGGAGTTCGTGCTCGGACGCACTGGCCCCCAGGTTCGCGAGGTTGTTGCGGGACGCCATGCGTGTCACTTCCGCGAGATCGCGCGGAACGTCGCCGGCCGTGCCAGGTTCGACGACCGACCCGAGACCCGCGAGCTGGCGCACCTTGCCTTCCCCGAGATCGCCGAGGCCCTGCGCTGGGCGGTGCTGGCCGGCGACGCGATGGCCGCCGAGCTCGCCGTCGCGGTCGGCATCGGCATCGAGCAGTACGGCCCGGAACAGGGCATGATGCGCGCCCTGGTCGAGGCGGTCGCGGACGAGCGCGTGCGGATCCGCTGGACCGCACCCGACCTGGCGGTCGTGGGACAAGCCCTCACCTATGCCCACCTGGACCTGGTGGACGAACTGGCAGCGCGCGCCCGCGAGCTCGCCGGCGCCGGCGACCAGGTGGACCTGCTCGCCGCCGACCAGCTCACCGGGTATGTGCTGGTCCACCGAGAGCGCCCCGCCGAGGCGCTCCCGGTCCTGGACGAAGCCTTGCGCCGAGCAACCGAACTCCGCGACCACTGGTGGCGTGCCGTCGTGCTGCAGACACGCGCCAAGTGCCTGCATCGCGTTGGCGATCGCGACACCGAGGAGGTGCTGGCGGCCTTCGAGGCCGCCCGCTCGGCCTACGCGGCAGCCGGTGACGCGATGCACGTCAACAACGTACGTAGCCTGATGGCACAGGTCGCCGCCGAGGACCCCCGCCGGCGAGACCAGGCAGCGGCCTGGGCGGTCGAGTGTCTGACCTATGCGACCTGCCACGGCAACGAGGTCGAGATGGGACACGCCCGGCTGTCCCGGGCGAAGGCCGTTCCGATCGGCAGCCACGAGGACCTGACCGAGGCCGTCCGGCTCTTTCGACGCGCGGGCGACCTGCGCTGCCTGAGTCGGGGTTTGGTCGCGCTCGCCGAGCACGAGCCGGAGGAGGCGGAACCGTTGCTGCGCGAGGCACTGGACGTCAGCGCGGCCAGCGGTGATCTCCAGCTGCACGTCATCGCCACTGCAGCACTGGGCACACTGCTCTGGGAACAGAGTCGCCATGCCGAGGCGAACGCCCTCCTCGGCGCCGCGGCCGAGGAACTGCCACCCGCCGCGCTCGCCGCCCGGGTTCCTCCCGGACTCGCGGCCGAGCTGACCGGGTGAGACCTCCGTGCCGCCCACGGATGTGGCGCGATACTTCACGGTGTGTCATCGACGAATGACCAAGAGCGCTCTGCCACCCGGCACCCTTCCCCACGACTGGCGTGACGTTGACGAGGGCTGGGGCCGGCGCGCCGCAGACTTCGCCGCGTTGAGCGAGCCATCGAACTGCCGCGAGTACGTCGCCGTCCATCACGCCCTCGGGGTCGACACCGGCGCCCGCCTCCTCGACATCGCCTGCGGTGCCGGCCTGGCCCTGGAACTGGCCGCGGCCCGCGGCGCCGAGTGCTCCGGGATCGATGCGTCTGCGCGGCTGATCGAGGTGGCCCGGCAGCGCAATCCGGACGCCGAGCTGGTGGTCGGCGACATGCACGCGCTGCCTTGGGCCGAGGCGCGCTTCGATCTGGTCACCAGCTTTCGCGGCATCTGGGGCACCACGCCGGACGCGCTTGCCGAGATCCGCAGGGTGCTGGTCCCCGGGGGGCGGGTGGCGTTGACAGTCTGGGGCCACATCAAGGCGTCGCCGGGGTCCTGGGCACTGGCGCCGTTCCGCCTCGCCGAGGACCGGCAGGTGCGCAACCAGGCCGCGATGGTGAGCCTGGGCCGACCCGGTGTCGGTGAGAGCCTGCTGACCTCCGCCGGGTTCACCGACGTGCGCCGGATCCGGGTTCCGTTCGCCTGGGAGTTTCCCGATGCTGAGCTGTACGCCCGGGCACTGGCCGCCACCGGGCCCGCCTACATGGCGATTCAGCAGGTCGGCGAGGACAGGTTCCTCAGCAGCGCGCGCGATCACGCCCGCAGCAGGCGGCGCGCCGGGCTGCCGCTGCGCGCCGAGATCGACGTGGTCGGCTTCCTCGCCCGGGTCCCGGGAGGTGAACGATGACTGCCCACGGGTTCCTGGCCCCCGCCGAGGCGGACGAGGCCGCCGAGCAGCTGTACGCCGACGATCTGGCCGAGCTCGGTTATGTGATGAACGCGTCCCGGCTGTGGACCTACGATGCTGCCGCGCTGGAAGGGATCTTCGCCGTCGCTCGCCGCGTCGCCCGGGAAGCCGGCCTGAGCATTCGGCACCGGCTGCTGATCGTCCTGGCCACCTCAGCGGCCCGGCGCAGCTCCTACTGCGTCTTCGCCTGGGGCTCGAAGTTCACCACCGAGCTGGACCCGGTGACGGCGGCCGCGGTGGTGCGCGGTGAGACCGACATCGACCGACTCGACCCGGCCGAGACCGCGCTGGTCCAATGGGCACGCCTGGTCGCCGCGGCACCTCATCACACGACCCGGTTCGACGTCGAGCGGTTGCGTGACACCGGATGGACGGATCGCCAGATCTTCGCGGCGACGACCTTCGCCGCACTGCGCGTGGCCTTCGCGAGCGTCAACGACGCGCTCGGCGCCGCGCCGGACGCTCAGCTGGCGGGCACCACCCCGGCGCAGTTGCGCGACGCGGTCGACTTCGGTCGCCCGCTCGAGTGACGACCCGGGTCGGCCGGACACACCGCGGCCCCACCCGCGTTGGCTGGGGCCACAGCGCCGTTCAGTAGCTGAATGCCGTCGCGCCGTCGTCGCCGATCCACTCCCACATCGGCACCGTCCCGCCCAGCCGGGCACCCTCGACGACGGTCTGCTCGTCCAGCCCGCGCGCGTTGACGCAGATCGGGCAGACCAGAACCTCCCCGCCAGCGGCACGGAAACGGTCCACGAGCTCGACCAGCGTGGGGCAGCCCTCGCAGGCGGTCCCTACGGCGATCCCGGGATAGGCGAGCCGGACCGCCTCCTTGGTCAAGAACATCAGCGTCGGCCGACCCGCTTCCGCGGCGCCGACGGCGACCAGGAACGCCACGGTGACCCGCTCGGGGTCCTCGAGGCCGGTGGTCAGCGAGACCACGGCTTTGTTGCTCATTCGTCATCCTTCTCTCTCGGTCGGACCGGTCGGTCCGAACTCGGCGAGTCGATCGAAGCCCGGTCGGCGGCCCGGGACATCCGTGCCGCGCACGGATGTGCGCTCGGCCGAATCGGGGATGGGATGAGCCCGTGATCTCGATGCGCGGACTCGCCCTGTCCTTCCTGGTGTTGGTGACCTCCCTCGTCCTCCCCCCGGCGCCGGCGCCGGCCGGGGCCGGGGGCAACATCGTTGGGCGGGCCGTGGTCGCGGCGAGCGCCATGGCTGCCGGCGTGGAACACACGTGCGCACTGCTCAGCACCGGCGACGTGCGCTGCTGGGGCCACAACGCACACGGCGAGCTCGGCCGCGGCGACATCGAGACCACCGGTGACGACGAGCCCGCCGCTGCGGGCGACTACGTTCGCCTGGGAGGGGACGCGGTGGCGATCGCCGCCGGCGGCGCGCACACCTGCGCGCTGCTGACCACCGGCGACGTCCGCTGCTGGGGATACAACCTCGATGGCGAGCTCGGATACGGCAACACCACGACCATCGGCGACGACGAGACCCCGGCAAGCGCAGGCGACGTCACCCTGGGCGGCTCGGCGGTGGCGATCACGGCCGGCGAGCAGCACACCTGCGCGTTGCTCACTACCGGCGGTGTCCGCTGCTGGGGATACGGAGGCGACGGCGTACTCGGGTACGGCAACACCGCGACGATCGGCGACGACGAGACCCCGGCAAGCGCAGGCGACGTGCCGCTCGGCGCCAAAGCTGTCGCGCTAGCCGCCGGCGGCGCGCACACCTGCGCGCTGCTGTCCAC
>JAGQUE010000407.1:16234-18396 GCA_020438665.1 Nocardioidaceae bacterium
CGAGCATCGGCGACGACGAGCCCGCCTCCGCGGCCGGCGACGTACCCGTCGGTGGCAACGCGGTCGCCATTGCGACCGGCGTCACCCACACGTGTGCCCTGCTGTCCACCGGCCGGCTCCGCTGCTGGGGATACGGCGTCTACGGCGCGCTCGGATACGGCAACAGCACGACGATCGGCGACGACGAGATCCCGGCGAGCGCGGGCGACGTGCCCCTGGGCGCGTCGGCGGTGGCGATCACAGCAGGCGACGACCACACCTGCGCGGTGCTGACCACCGGCGGCCTCCGGTGCTGGGGGGCCGCCAGCTTCGGCCAGCTCGGGTATGGCAACATCAACCGGATCGGCGATGACGAGGCTCCGTCGGCGGCAGGCGACGTGCCCCTGGGCGACACCGTGACCGCCGCTTCTGCCGGGGCCCTGAGCACCTGCGCCACCACTGCCTCGGGCGTGCTGCGGTGCTGGGGACGGAATCATCGCGGCCAGCTCGGTCTGGGCACCACCTCCAACCTCGGCGACGACGAGCCTGCGGCCGCCGGCGGACCGGTCCCGCTCGCGGGTCGCGTGCGTGTCCGCGCGTCGAGCATGTTGACCGTGCGTCCGCAGCCCCGACGGGATCGGCGCGCGCCCTATCGCTGGAGCATCCGTGGTCACCTCGCCGCCGCCTACCCGGCTCAGCCGGGGGTCTGCTCTGGCCGGGTCACCGTCAGGATCTCCTACGGGTCCGAACGGCTGGCCCGTCGATTCACGCCCGTCGGCGCCGGGTGTGAGTTCCGCACTCGGATCACGATCCGCGACGGTGCGCTGAGGCGGGCACTGCCCCGGCCCTTGTGGGCGTCGCACCGCACGGTCTCCCTGCGCGTGAATGTCTCCTGGCCGGGCAACTCGAACCTTCGTCCATCGAGCCGCCAGTTGCGGGCGTACGCGCGCTGACGACCGGACGGCGTGTCCGACGGGCACCACCCAGCGCCGACGGGCGCTTCACGGGCTCGATGCCTGCCTGCGGCGCCCTCGACCACGTCGAAGACCTGCCCGTTGAAGCCCACACCACGAAGGACGGAACACCATGCCTCGCGCACTTCCGACGACGATCCGCCAGACCGCTACGACGCTCATGGGCCTCACTCTGGCGGGCACTCTGGCGGCCTGCGGCGCACACGGTACGGCGAGCGACGACCCCACGCCGACCGTCGAGGAGCTCGCCATCGGCGACACCGCCCAGGTCGACTTCTACCCGCTCAGCATCGGCGCCAGTTCCCGCACCGAGCCGGTCGGAGCCGGCTCGGTGACCGTCACGGCAGTCCGCCGGGGAGCGATCAACGATCTCAGCCAGGCTGGATACACCCTCGACGCCGACCAGGAGTCGAGCACCCCGTACTACATCGACGTGAGGTTCGAGAACACCAGCTCGGTCCCGGTCGAGCCGCGAAGCCCTGGCGGGATCGACGAGAACGGGGACTCGATCCTGGCGCTGACCCTGCTTGACTTCGGCGGCCCTGGGTTCGAGCCGTGTGCGGGGGTGCCCCACACCGTCAGGCCGGCGGCGACCGCCGAGGGGTGCGTCGTCGTATTGGTGCCGTCGGGCCACGTGCTCAAGCGGATCTACTATGTGGCCGGTGCCACCGTACCGAAGCTTCTCTGGCAGGCGTCCTGACGTGGCGGCCTCGCGCGGGCCGTCCGACTACTCCTGCTCGGTCGCCGGCGAATTCCTCGACGCCGCCTGCGTCGGCGACGGCGCACCACCTTCCACACCGACCCAAGCCCCTCTCCGTGGCAAGGAACGTCAGCGCGTCCTTCAGATGGGGAAGGATGCTCACGTGCTGATCGACATGGTCCGAGTCCCCGCCCATGGCCCCGTCGAGGAGACCATGGTGGACCGCCGCACCGGGCGTGTCTGGACCGTGGAGGTCAGCCCGTTCGAGGTCGCCACCACCGTCGTCACGGTCGCGCAGTGGAACGCGACGCTCGGCGGGGTGACCGAACCGAGTCACGCGGACCTCCCGAAGGTCGAGGTCAGTTGGCGCCATGCGGTGTCGTTCTGCAATGAGTTGTCCCTGCGCGGCGGCCTGACCCCGGCCTACACGATCACGGCGGTGGATCCACCGACGCCCGGTCACTCCACCTGGACCCCACACGACGAAGCGGCCCCAGACGACTGGCACG
>JAGQUE010000408.1 GCA_020438665.1 Nocardioidaceae bacterium
ACGCGGGCCGCCGAGTGACGGCAGGCGCTAGCGTTTGCCGATGATCACTTCCTCCGCCGTCGACGACTACCTGGCCGGCTTCAGCGGCGACGTCCGCGCCCGACTCGACCAGATGCGTGCCACCATCCGCGAGACGGCGCCCGAGGCGGTCGAGGCGATGGCCTATGGCATGCCCGGCTACAAGCTGGACAAGAAGCCGCTGGTCTATTTCGGGGGCTTCGACAAGCATGTCGGGTTCTATGCCACGCCCAACGGGCACGAGGCGTTCGCCGACGAGTTCGCCTCCTACAAGCAGGGCAAGGGGTCGGTGCAGTTTCCCCACACCGAGCCGTTGCCGCTCGACCTGGTGCGCCGGGTCGTGGAGTTCCGGATGGGCGTCATCCGCGGCTGAACACCCACGGCCGCCGGGTCGCCGGGTCTAGTCTGAGCCGACGGCCAACGGGGGCCGGCACTCGGGAGGAGCGTCGGATGCGCATCGGGTCGATGGCGGCGCTCGTCGTCGCCGTACTGGTCGGCGGACAGCTCTCGGGACAGGCCGCCTCGGCCGAGCGTGAGAAGCCCGTGACCTGCCACGGCCAGATCGCCACCATCGTCGGGACCCCCGGCAAGGACCGGCTCGACGGCACCGACGGTCCCGACGTGATCGCGGGCCTCGGCGGCAACGACCGGATCCGTGGGCTCGGCGGTGACGACGTGATCTGCGGCGGCAAGGGCGCGGACACCATCGATGGTGGCGACGGCGACGACCAGATCTGGGCCGGCGACAACGGCCGGGTGCCGCTGTTCGAGAGCGACCCGATCGCTGCCGGCGACACGGTGACACCAGGCCCGGGCGACGACTATGTCAACCTCGGGTTCAACACCATCGGCGACGGCGCCTATGAGCTCGACCACCTGATGTTCGACAGGGCCGCCGCGGGCGTCACCGTCGACCTCGCCGCCGGGACCGCGACCGGAGAAGGCACCGACACCCTGGTCGTGCCACTGCCACCCGCGGGAAGCAGGGCCTATGCC
The DNA here is from genome assembly GCA_020438665.1 of Nocardioidaceae bacterium. Next base: position 1,015 of record JAGQUE010000408.1, read on the forward strand.
GTCGAGGTGCAGGGCAGCAGCCATGCCGACGTCCTCCTCGGCACCGACGCCGCCGACGAGCTCATCGGCAACGGCGGCGGCGACCACATCGAGGGCCGAGGTGGCTCCGACCTGATCCTCGACCACTGGGACGAGGGCGACCTGGTCTCCGACGACTTCATGCTGGGCGGCCCGGGCGCGGACGCGATCACCGCCGGTGGTGGCGCCGACGTGGTCCGCGGCGGACCCGGGCCCGACACGCTCGACGACGTCGACGGAGACCTCGACGGCGTCGGCGGCGTCCACATGTGGGGCAACGCCGGCAAGGACCGCCTGTCCGTGGGTCTGGAGCTGGTGGACGGCCAGGTCGTCGACGGTGGCCCCGGGCGGGACACCGTGTCGTTCTACAACTTCATCGAGGGCGGCCTCGCCCAGCGCGTCGACGGGATCGTCGACCTCGGCGCCGGTGACACCCGGCTCAGCCGCGGTGGTGACAGCTGGCACGTCGCACTCACGAGCACCGAGGTGCTCTTTCTGCCCTACAAGGGCTTCTGGGAGGTCCTCGGAACCGATGCCGACGAGCGCGTGACCAGCTTCGGCGGCAAGCTCAACGCCTGGATGGGCGCCGGCGACGACGCGATGGTCGGCACCACCGGCAAGGACCTGCTCGACGGCGGTCCCGGCAAGGACCGGGCCGACGGCGGTCCCGGCAAGGACGCCTGCCCTCGCGTGGAGCACAAGACCTCCTGCGAGAGTTGACCCATGCAGCACGACATCGTCGTGGTCGGCTCCGTCAACGCCGACCTCGTCCTGGAGGTCCCGCGTCACCCGCGCCCCGGTGAGACCCTGCTCGGGCACGCGATCTCGGTCCTGCCCGGCGGCAAGGGCGCCAACCAGGCGGTGGCGGCGGCCCGGCTCGGGGCGCGCGTCGCCATGGTGGGGGCGGTGGGCACCGACGTCTATGCCGAGCCGGCGCTGACCGAGCTGCGCGGCGCGGGAGTCGACCTGAGCGGCGTACGCCGCGTCGACGGCCCCTCCGGACTGGCGATCGTCACGGTCGCCGATGACTCCGAGAACTCGATCGTCGTCATCGCGGGCGCCAATGCCACCACGGACACCGCGGCGGTCGACGCCGTCGCCGACCTCGTCACCGGGGCCGCGGTCTGCGTGCTCCAGGCCGAGATCCCTCTGGACGCCGTGATCCGCGCCGCCGACGTCGCTCACGAGGCCGGCCGCCGGGTGGTGCTCAACGTCGCCCCCGCCTGTCAGCTGCCCGTCGAGACCCTCCGTCGCGCCGACCCGCTCGTGGTCAACGAGCACGAGGCGGCGATCCTGCTCGACGTCCCCGGCATCGCCGGGGAGGACGCCCTCAACGGCCTCGCGTGCCTGGGGATCCCCTCGGTGGTGCTGACCCTCGGCGCCGCCGGTGTCGTCGGCGTCGACGAGGTGGGCAGCTGGTCGCTGCCGGCCCGGTCGGTCAGCCCGCGCGACACCACCGGGGCCGGCGATGCCTTCGTCGGGGCGCTCGCGGTCGGGCTCGCTCGCGGGGAGTCGGTCCGCGAGGCGGCGCTGCTGGCCACCCGCGTCGCGGCCGCGTCCGTGCGGCAGCTGGGCGCGCAGCCGTCGTACCCCTGGCAGGGCGACGACCTGCCCTGAGTCTGCCGTAGGGTTGCTCCTTGTGGCAGGCCCCGACTTCGACGCCGAGCTCAAGCAGCTCCAGGCGACCATGCGCACGATCGAGCAGGTCCTCGACCTCGACGCCATGCGGCGCGAGATCGCCGACCTGGGGGAGCAGGTCGCCGCGCCGGACCTGTGGGACGACCAGGCCAACGCCCAGCGCATCACCAGCCGGCTGTCCGTGCTCAACGCCGAGATCGACCGGTTCACCGACCTCAACTCCCGCGTGGAGGACCTCGCCGTGCTCGTCGAGCTCGGTCAGGAGGAGAACGACGCCGACTCGCTCGCCGAGGCCGAGACCGAGCTGGGCCGCGTCAAGAAGGCCGTGGAGGCACTCGAGGTCCGCACCCTGCTCTCCGGGGAGTACGACGCCCGCGAGGCCATCATCACCATCCGCTCCGGCGCCGGTGGCGTCGACGCCGCGGACTTCGCCGAGATGCTCATGCGGATGTATCTGCGCTGGGCCGAGCAACACAAGTACGCCACGGAGGTCTTCGACACCTCCTATGCCGAGGAGGCGGGGCTGAAGTCCGCGACGTTCGCCGTCCACTCGCCCTATGCCTATGGCACCCTCTCCGTCGAGGCCGGCACCCACCGGCTCGTGCGGATCAGCCCGTTCGACAACCA
>JAGQUE010000409.1 GCA_020438665.1 Nocardioidaceae bacterium
CTACACCGCGTTCGTCATCGACGCCTACGCCCGGCGGATCCTGGGATGGTCGACGGCGACCACGATGACCAGCCAGTTCGTCGTCGACGCGGTCGGGCAGGCGATCTGGACCCGGCAGCGCGAGGGCAAGGACCTGACCGGGCTCATCGCGCACCACGACCACGGAGTGCAGTACCTGTCCGTGGCCTACTCCGAGCACCTCGCGACCGCGGGGATCAAGCCCTCGACCGGGGCCGTGGGCTCTTCGTACGACAACGCTCTGGCCGAGTCAGTGATCGGGCTCTACAAGACCGAGCTGATCAAGCCCCGGCGGCCGTGGAAAGGCCTCGACGACCTCGAAATCGCCACCGCCGAATGGGTCGACTGGTTCAACCACCGCCGACCATTCGAGTACTGCGACGACCTCACACCCGTCGAGGCCGAAGCCGCTCACTACGCTCACCACCAGGACCCAGCAACCGTTGGATCCTCAAACTAGAAAGTCTCCGGACACTCCGGGGCGGTTCATCTCGCGGTGCTGATGGTCGACATTCAAAGCGCAGTCGATCAGGGCCGCGATGACAGGGAGTTTATCCACTCGGCCGGTGTCCGCTTCCTAGGCGCTGAGCCAGCAAGCGTCGTCGGAGCGCGACAGCCCGATTGGGCTATCGGAGAGTAGTGCTGTCGCCCCATTGCGGCATGAGCGTGGCCGCAGCGTCGCACGCTATCTGCGGCATGGTCGGATGCTCCGATCCGACAGCGGCAGATGCGTAAGTTTGCTCGGTCACCATGACGGTTGTGCAAGGCTTGTGGCCGTCATGGTCAAGGCAGTCCCTGCACGACGTCCGCAACCCGCGGTCGCGGGTCGGCTTGTCATGCTGTTGGTGGCCCTAGGCGGCCTGTTTGCGATGCATGGACTGTCGGATCACGGCCTGGGCGGCCCGGACGTCTCCGGCCACGCGCACGCCTCAGCCGATTCCCCGGCGTGGATGCATGCCGCGACCGCGATGGGTGAGGCCGCCTCGGCAGGGATGACCGAGGGCGGCGTCAACACAGCGGCCACGGTCGAGGTGCCAGACCATCCGGCGCCCGGCCACCACTCGATGCTGGTCGACTTGTGCTTGGCGGTCCTCGCGGCGGTGTTGATCGCTGTCGGCACCGTCATGCTCGCCAGGACCCGGGCTGCGCATGGGCTGCTGCGACGACGTCACACATCCGGGTCAAGCCCGGCACAGCGGGTCACCACGCGGGGGCCGGCGCCGCCGCTGTTGAACCTTCTCTGCGTTCGTCGGTGCTGAGGGGCGCCGGTCACCCGCAGGCAGCACGCCGGAGTTCGGTGCTGCTGCGTGCAGGTGTCGTGCTGCCATCCCCACCCGACTTCAAGGAGAAGACGTTTCATGAGCCACACCCGCACCAACCCACGTACCCGAGTCCGTCGCACCATCGCCGCAGCCGTGCTGGCTTCGACGATGGCGCTGTCAGCTGCTGCCTGCGGTGACTCCGCCGGCTCCGAGGGCGGTGCCGCGTCTGCCCCGCAGACCGCGAGCAACGGCGACGTGTTCAACGCCGCCGACGTCCAGTTCGCCTCCGACATGATCCAGCACCACGCCCAAGCACTCTCGATGGTGGACCTGGCCGTCGACCGGCCCCTGGACCCCGCAGTCAGGACGCTGACCGAGCAGATCCGTGACGCTCAGGCGCCCGAGATCGAGCAGATGACCGACTGGCTCACCGCGTGGGACCAGAAGGTTCCGCCCACGATGCGCGATCACGCCCACGCCCCGCACCACGACATGGGTGACTCCGGTGACATGGACGGCATGGACATGGGCGGGTCCGACACCGAGGCGCCGAAGGTCATCGGTGGCGACATGCCCGGGATGATGTCGAGCGAGGACATGGCCGCACTGGCAGCAGCCTCCGATGAGGAGTTCCAGGACATGTGGCTGCAGATGATGATCGAGCACCACAAGGGCGCCATCGAGATGGCGAAGGACGAAAAGGCCAACGGGACCTTCGCGGACGCGATCGCGCTGGCCGACTCGATCGGCACCTCCCAGCAGGCCGAGATCGACCAGATGGAGAAGCTGCTCGGTTGACGTTGCGGCGGCTCGCGCCCCGGCCACACGGGCGTGAGCCGCCCCATCACCACTTAGCAACCGAACATCGCCGCTCGCGTTCGCGTCAGCGACCACCGGAGGTCCGATCCTCATGACTTCGACCAACCTCGATGCCCCCGACTCGACGCCGGACCGTCCGCACACGGGCCGGGCGCCGGCGCGTTGGGCCGCCGTCGTCATCATCGCCGCTGCGGCAGCCCTCTTGCTCGCGCTCGCCGCCTGGGCGGTCTTGGACCCGCACCAGAACGAGTCCGACAGCGACCCGGCCTGGGACCCAGGGACGGTTGCGGCGATTGGTCACGTCCACGCCATCGCCGACGACCCGGCGAACCCCGGCACGGGCGTCCTGCTCGCCACGCACGCCGGCGTGTATGCGGTGGCCCCGGACGGGGCCATGAGGCTGGCCGGCGCCGACGGGGACGACGTGATGTCGCTGGTCGACGCGGGCTCTGACCGGCTGCTGGCCAGCGGACACCCCGGACCAGACTCGACCGACCCCTCGCCCAACCTCGGCCTGGTCGAGTCCGACGACGCCGGCCGCACGTGGCGGCCCCTGTCACTGGACGGGGCCGACTTCCACGCCATCGCACCAGCTGGCGACCTGACCTGGGCCCTGGACACCACCACCGGCGGGCTCCTGCTGAGCACCGATGACCGCGTATGGCGCACCGTCACCTCCGAGCCGCTGCTCGACATCGCTGTCGACCCGGCCGACCCCGACCGGGTACTGGCCACCAACGCGAGCGGGAAGGTCCCTCGAGATCACCTCGGGCGGGTCGATCGTCACGCGTCCGCGAACACCGCACCTGGTCCTGCTCGACTGGGCGGCAGGAGAGTCCGACGACGGACAGGTCGTCGCTGTTGACGGCGGCGGCTACCTGTACCGGTCCGAGGATCGAGGCCAACACTGGGTACCGCTCGCCCACGTGGACGGTGCACCGACAGCGCTCGCCGTCATCGGTGACACCTGGTACGCCGCCACGACCGGGGGCCTGTATCGCGGCCACCTCGACCAAGACGACGCCCTGCTCGTCGACCTCCGCACGACCCCTTGATACGCATACCCCCCCGGGGTATGTTCGAAGTATGGCTGAGCAGCAGACCAACCACATGCAGCACCCCGGCAACGCCGAAGATGCCGATCACGGCCACGCCGGGCACGCCCACGCCGGGCACGACCACGCCGGGCACGCCCACGCCGGCCGCGCAGGGCAGGACCCGGTGTGCGGGATGGTGGTCGACCCAGCTGCCGGTGGCCCGGCGTTCGAGCATGACGGTCAGGTCTTCTACTTCTGCTCAGAGCACTGCCGAGCCAAGTTCGCGGCTGACCCTGCCGCCTACCTGAACCCGGCTGGCGCCCCGGCCGCCGAGCGTGCGGCCGACGCCGCAGCGGGTGGCCCGGTCGAGGGTGTGGAGTACACGTGCCCGATGCATCCGCAGGTACGCCAGATCGGTCCCGGCGCCTGCCCGATCTGCGGGATGGCGTTGGAGCCAGTCACTGTCAGCGCCGATGACGGTCCGTCGGCTGAGCTGAGGGACATGACCCGCCGGTTCTGGGTCGCGGTCGCGTTGTCGGTGCCGGTCGTGGTGCTGGGGATGGGCGCCGAGCTCGTCGATGGCATCGCTGATGCGATCCCTGGCCGGGTCAACGCGTGGCTTCAGCTGGCGCTCGCGACCCCGGTGGTGCTGTGGGCCGGGTGGCCGTTCT
>JAGQUE010000410.1 GCA_020438665.1 Nocardioidaceae bacterium
CCCCGCTGGCCGAGGTGCCCGACGCTGGGCCTCGAAGCCGGCGCCAGCCGAAGCGCGATGGCCGCCCGGTCACGTTGTACCTGCACCTGTCCGACCAGGCTCTCGAGGGCGCGAGCGGGGTGGGTCGGTGTGAGAACACCCGGACCCCGGTCGACGCCAGCAAGATCAGGGAGTGGTGTGGCCGCGAAGGGGCGGTGGTGACCGTGAAGCCGGTCATCGACCTGGCCGACCACGTCCACGTCAGCCAGTACGAGGTCCCCGGGCGGCTCAAGGAGGCGACGGGGCTGCGGGATGTGCAGTGTGTGTTCCCGTGGTGCACCAGGCCAGCCCGGTCCTGCGACCACGACCACGTGATCCCGCACGACGAGGGCGGCAGCACGTGCAGCTGCAACATCGTCCACTGCTAATACATCCTCCCGACCAGTTCCATGACGTCGTCTCACCTCGCCTAGCCGACTGAGAGCATGACGGAGGCTGCGGAGCATTGGTGGTACAAGTGGTGGATGGCAGAGGACAACGCGGCTCGCGGTCGACGAAGACGAGCAGGTCTCCAGTGGCTGAACGGCTCGCAGCGCTACCTCGCGGGCGCCACCGGGGCATGCGCGATTGTTGCCAGTGGATTCGCCGTGTTCAGATCGACTAATGGCCTGGGCACGGTGGGATTGCAGGCAGTGGGCGGAATCTTCCTATTTCTAGGGATCACTGGATTGATCCCGAAGCGCTTCACAGTCGGTGGCAACTCTGTTGAATACGGGGAGTTTGCTGAGGACGTCGTCGAGGATGCCCTGAAGTCAGGCGTGCCAGAGGTACAAGCCGCGGTTGCCCGTCAGGTGCTGCAGACGGCGGACAGACGAGGTGTCACGGGGGGCGGATACGACCCCGCACGCGATGCTCAGCGACTGTTGCGCATGGCGAAGCGGGAACTGCACGCGAAGGTCACGATGGAAGCGATCCGAGAATGCCTTCCCGAGGGCACGATTGTGTTTGCGCACCACCGACCCTCTCAAAGTCGGGAACTCGCGTTTGGTCGCCCGACTTCACCGCGCTCGCGCCAGGTCTCCGTTTCAGTGATGTTCGCAGCGCTGAGGCCCGAGTGGCTGGACAACTACATCAAGCTCTCGCCACCAGGTCAGTACGGCGCATACGTCTATCTCGGCAACGGATCGGATCTACCGATCGTCGCTTCAGTGCGCCCCCCGCTATTGGCTATTGGTTGGCGGAGTGAGGCCGACAACCCTCTACTTCGCCGCGCGCTCGCGGAGGCACTTCGCGTCGCTGAGAGCGGTGACTTGCCAGACCATTCCGCAGTCGAACTCGAATGATTGGGCTCCCGGCGGTGCCTCTTGACTTGAAGTAGCAACGTAACTCGTTGGGGTGCTGGGCTCTGAGGTTGGCGGTCCGGGGTGGGTGGGCGTTCTCGGGTCGCCAGGGGCCCCGGGCGCCCGCTTGCGGGCGGTTGGGGGTGGCGGGCTCGCCCGCCCCGGACCGCCAACCGGCAACGATTCGCTGTGGTCTGGACCGGTGTCGTGTCGCTGCCTGGGGCCGTCGGTGGGGGGTGTCAGGATTGGCGTTGCGTGACCGGAGCGGCGTGCCACCAGCGCCGAGTAGGAACTTGAGGCTCTGTCCCGGAGCCTGGAATGGCATGGTCGTGAGTCTCGACCAGGGACGATCCGGTAGAGACAGCACGGCAGGAAGCGGGCCAAGGCAAAGCCGCAGGTGGCTTGGGCCCCGCCTTCGCCTGCGACTTCGAGTCTTGTGAGCCCACGGCGTGCCAGGTGGGGCCGACAGTCCCTGTCGGTTTCCTTGCTGGGGGTTCCTGGTGTCTGTCTCTTGGTTGGCTCGCCCGGATGCGGGCTGGTCGTTGTCGCTGTATCCCGCTGCTGCTGAGGCTGGGGGTTCGTTCACATGGTCGGGTCGTCCTCGGGCGTCGGGTCGTGTTCCTGGTGCTCCGGCGTTGGATCCGGAGCGGGCTCGGGCTGAGGCTGCTCGTCGGGCGCGTGGGAAGGTCCGCCGCTACTGCGCCGCCAATCGCCTGAACCGGCTGGGGACCCTGACGTACGCCGGTGCGGGCTGTCACGACCCGGCTCGGGTGCGGTCGGACGTGGCGCGGTTCTTCCGGGCGCTGCGGTCGGTGGTGGGTGGTGAGCCGCTGGCGTATCTGTGGGTGCCGGAGTGGCACAAGTCCGGGCACGGGCTGCATGTGCACTTCGCGGTTGGGCGGTATGTCCCTCGGGGGCAGATCGACGATGCGTGGGGTCATGGGTTCGTCCACATCAAGCGTCTCGATGACATGCCGGTGGGGTCTGGCCGGTTGGCCGAGGGACGTCGCGCAGCGGGCTACCTGTCCAAGTACGTCGGGAAGTCCTTCGATGAACCTGCCGAGCGGGTCGCGGGTCTGCATCGCTATGAGGTGGCTCAGGGCTTCACTCCTCGCGCTGTCCGACTGTCGGGTGTCTCTGCTGTGGACGTGCACGACCAGGCGGTCGAGCACATGGGCGGGGTGCTGCCGGAGCGGTCATGGTCTTCTGCCGGCGTCGAGGGGTGGCAGGGTCCGCCGGCGGTGTGGTTCTCATGGGCCTGAGCAACCTGCCACCGGAGGAGATCGCGGCCCTGGTGGTGGACTCGTGTGCGGCGTCGGGGGTGCCGGTCAAGGTCACGGACCCGACCGTGGTGCGCCGGGTCGGGGTGCTGCTGGGGGCCCCGGTCGGCGGGCAGCGCGCGCACCCGCGCTAGCGCGGGAGCACGCAGCCGGTCGGGTGGGGTGTCAGTGGCGCCACTGCACGGACACGCGGGCGGGGTCGAACTTGTGGGTTCCGGGTCTGCCGGGTCCGATGGTGACGTGCTCGATGAGGGCCGCGACGATCGCGTGCTGGCGTCCCAGGTTCAGTCCTGACCATGCGGTGGCGAGTTCTTGGCCGTGGCCGACCAGTCCGGTGATCGCGCTGGTGCGGGTGATCTGACCTAGTTGCCGCTGCGCGGCGTCTAGGCGCTGCTGGATGGGTGCTCGGGCTGTCTTCCACTCGGCCATGGTGATCTCTCGGTTGCCGAACGCGAGGGAGAGTTCTTCGAGCTGCTCGTTGGCCTGGTCCACCACGACTGAGAGTTCGTGGGTGCGGGTGTCGGTGGAGGATCGCCCGGCGAGGGTGTCGGCCAGGTCGGGGGTGTCGAGCCGGTACAGCACCATGTCCACGATCACCCGCTCCAAGGGTTCGGCGGTTACGAAGGTGCCACCACAGCCGCCGTGGTCAGGCCCCGACGAGCAGACGTACCGGCGGGTGTCCTCGCGGGCGGCGGAGAACATCCGGTTGCCGCAGCGACCACACCGCAGCATCCCTGACAGCAGGTAGCGCTGGGGGGCTCGCCTCCCGCTGCGCATCTTCTCGGCGTACTTGGCCAGGATCCGGCGGTGGTCGTCCTCGGTGATGATCGGCTCCCACTGCCCCTGCGCGACGATCTCCCCACGGTGCACGCGTAGTCCGGCGTAGCGGGCGTTGGTGAGCATCCCTTTCAGGGTGCTGGTAGTCCACCCCGATCCGGTCACCGTGGGCACCTGCTCGTCGGTCAGCCACAGGGCCAGGGAGCGGCTGGACTCCCCGGCTAGGAACCGTGCTACCAATCGCCGGTAGATCTCGGCCTCGACCGGGTTGACCGTCACAAAGTCCTGTTCATAGCCGAACGGGCGGACCGACCCTCGATGGGGCTTGCCCTCGCTGGCGTTCTGGTGGTGCTTGCGCGCCACCCGGCGAGACTTCGATGCGGACTCACCTGCGGCCATGGCTGCCAGGATCCGGGCCACCAACAGCCCGTCACCGGTGGATAGGTCGGCAGGGCCGCTTACGAACCGGACGGCCGACACCTTCGCGGCGTCGACCACGGACAGGAACTGCTCGAGTTCGATGGGACGGCGGGTCAAGCGGTCCATGTGGTAGACCAGCACGCCGTCGACCAGGCCGTCGGTCAGGTCGGTGAGCATCCGTTCGTACTCGGGGCGCTTCTTGCCCGAGTAGGCCGACACGTCGTTGTCGACGTACTCACCTGCGACCGTCCATCCCAGTGACTCGGCCAGGGCTCGGCAGTCCTGCAACTGCCGGTCCACCCCTGCGCGGGTGCCGTCGGGGTCGTTGGAGATCCTGGCGTAGATCGCGACTGCTGCGGGCGTGGCTGACATGAGGGCAGATTACCAACGGGCGAGCAACATCGCTGCCCTGTGCAGGCATCACCACCGGCTCAAGACGCTGACGTCGTGGCGCTATGTGATGCCCGGACCCGGCGTCTACGTCTGGACCAGCCCCCACGGCTATGTGTTCCTCCGCGACCACA
>JAGQUE010000411.1 GCA_020438665.1 Nocardioidaceae bacterium
TCAAGCTCGTCTACATCGATCCGCCCTTCCCCGGACAGTTGGTGTGTTGCGCGCTAGGTTGTGGGTGTGCCAACGACCGAGTCCTCGCCGATGTGGAGGCTCGGTCGGTCGCTGCCTGAGCGGACTGCGGGCGGTCCGAAGGTGGTCGGTGAGGAGTCGATACGGCAGCGGGAGGTGGCCTTGGGTTTGCGACCGGGTCAGCCGTTCCTGTTGCAGCCCGACGGCGCTCCTGATCTTGACGTGCTGGCGTACTTCTTCTCACCGAGTTTCGGCTTGTTGTCGGAACAGAGCCAGTTGTCGTACGCCAAGGATCTGCGCCTCTTCCTAAGCTTCATGGAGGGCCAGGGCCGTCAGTGGCGCGAGGCCTCGACGGACGATGGTCTGGATTTCGAGTACTGGCGCCGACGCGATGAACGGAACCCACGTCGGGTGTCGGCGAGCAAGTTCGCTCGCGAGTGGGCCGCGTGCCAGCGGTTTTACGCGTGGCAGGAACGCCGCGGCGCACTGTCCTCGCCTGGTGGAGGTCTGGCCGGCGTCGCGGATCTTGCGCTCAGGCCTCACCGCGAGTCACGCAGCAACAGGGTCAAGTGGCTCTTGCCGAAGGCCTACACGCAATGGCGCGACGTCGGTCTCGCCGGGCTCGGGCCCGGCGGCGAACGGGATCCCAGCTGGCGCGGCCGCAACGGCGGGCGCAACGCGGCTTTTGCCGACCTGCTGTGGAGCAGCGGGCTCCGCTTGCGCGAAGCTGGCTCGTTGCTAACGCTCGAGCTCCCCGAGATCGATTCGGCTAGTCACTATCTGCGCGGCCGGGTCGGGTCGGGAGTGGCGAAGATGCGACGAGGTCGAGACTTCTGGGTCAGCCGCACCGCTCGGCAAGGGATTCAGGCATATGTGGCCTCGAGCCGAGGGCTGGCGGTGGACCGAGCTCGCCGCGCCGGCCGGTACGACGTAGCGGACCGCCTACTGATCAAGGCGCGCCAGGGGCAACGGCTCACCGTCGAGGACGAGGCACGTGGTCAGGAGCGGACGGTGCTCGTCGGAGACCTCGCGCCGCGGGACCGTATGCGGCTGTTCGACAAGACGGACGCCGGGTGGGAGCCGGCCATGGTGTTCCTCGGCGAGTCGGGCCTGCCGATGGCCCCGGACACGTGGGAACGCGTCTTCACAGGGGCGTCACGCCGGTGCCTGTCGCTGGGTGTCCCGGTGACCTGTCACCCGCACATGCTGCGCCACTCCTTCGCGTTGCGCATGCTGCTCACGCTGACGCATGCCTTCGACCGGCGGATGGGGCTCACCGCTGAGGAGAGGCGTGAGTACCGCCTCCTGTTCGGCGACCCGTGGGTGCTCGTGCAAACACTGCTGGGGCACACCAGCCCGGAAACGACCCGCAACATCTACCTGGAGCCAGTGAGCGGGCTGCAGGTCGACCTGTTCCTCAACGACGACGAACTCCATGAAGACATTGCCTTCTCCACGACCGTCACCAAGTACCTGGCAGGCACCGGTCTGGTCAATGTCGGAGCCCAGGAATGAGTAGCCGAGCGATCCTGCCGGAGCGGGGGTACCGGCGTCAGTCGCCTCTGGACGCCTCCGCCCTCGAAGTGACCATTGTCGACGGCGCCGGCCGCTCACACGGTCCCTTCGGGTTCGCCGACCTACCCACCCACGGGCAGGTTCGCAAGGAACTCGTTGGGGCGTTCGTCGCCGCGACGAGCGCTGACGGGCCTTGGCAGTCACCGTCATCCGTGCGCACGGCCCACAGCACCGTCCGGCACTTCCTGAGGCAACTCGAAGGGCTGGAGGTCCGGATCGGCTCGCTGGCCGACTTCACGCCCGAGCACTGGTGGGCATGGCGCGCCGATGTTGAGTCACGCAACCGGTGGCCGGGCCAGATCTCCATCATGCGCACCCTGCTGCGCCACTGCCCCGAGGTCGGCCCGCTGACACTCAAGGCGATGGCGCACCCCACGAGCAAGCCCAAGCGCCGCCTCTACGGGGCGTACACCCCCACAGAGTTCGCGACGATCCGCGCGGCCGCCCTGGCCGACCTGCGGACCGCCGAGGCACGGGTACGCCGCAACGCCGCACGTCTGCGCGCTCACTGGGCGGGT
>JAGQUE010000412.1:0-843 GCA_020438665.1 Nocardioidaceae bacterium
TCGCGCTCGTGGAAGATCTCGTAGGCCATCGTGAAGGTGGCCGCCCGGATCTCGGTGACCCAGGACTCGATCGTCACCGGCTCGAACCCGAAGCTCAGCGGCGCCAGGTAGCTGACCTCGTGGCGCACGACGACGACGCCCTCCGCGAGCTCGCCGGTCCGCGCGGCGGGGCCGTGCGTGCGGAGCATGTCGACCCGAGCCTCTTGGAGGTAGTCGACGTAGACGACGTTGTTGACGTGCCCGAGCAGGTCCAGGTCGGCCCATCGCATCGGGCACCGGTAGGTGTGCCGCACCTGCCCGATGCTGCCAGACGGACGGACCGCCGCCGGACCGGCCCGGGTGAGGGGCCGGCCCGGTCCGCGATCAGTGGCTGGAGACCAGCTCGCGGTAGTACGTGCTGATCGACTCGTGCCGCGCCAGGCGCTCGCGCCGGGTCTCGGCCAGGACGGTCGCCGCCACGACGATCGAGGCGATCGACGCGATGACAGCCACCACGAGCAGGGTGATGGCGTAAGGGACCAGATCGGTGTTGATCACGGCTCCCTCCTCTCGACGAATGTATCTCTACATTTGTAGAACTTACTCCTGTTCGCGGCCATTCCCCGCCCGCGCGGTAGTGTCCCGGCTCACATCCACGGCCCGAGAGGTCCGCATGACCCAGACTCCGCGCCGCCGCCAGCTCCTCGACGCGGCCCAGGCGGTGATCGCCGACGAGGGCCTGAAGGGGTTGACCCACCGGGCCGTGGACCGGCGTGCCGGGCTGCCGGAGGGCAGCTGCTCGGCGTACCTGCGCACCCGACAGGCGCTCCAGGCGGCGCTGGCCGCGCACGTCGCCGAGCAGCT
>JAGQUE010000412.1:865-2063 GCA_020438665.1 Nocardioidaceae bacterium
AGCTGCGCGACCTCGGCGAGACCGATGGCGTGGATGCCACGCTCGACCTCTTCTCGCGCTGGCTCGAGCAACGCGAGCTGCTGGTCGCCCGGCTGGAGCTGACCATGGCCGCGACCCGCGACCCCGGGCTCGCGCACGTGCTGGCCCACCACCGCGCCCGGCTGCTGGAGATCGTCGAGGCGATCATGACCGCCACCGGCAAGGAGCACGGTGCCGCCCGGGCCGAGACGCTGGTGGCGTCGTACGACGGCATCCTGCTCTCCGCGCTCCTGCGCCCCGACCCCGAGCGCCGGGACTTCCTGGCCCGGTCGCTGGAGCTGCTCGGGGCGGGACTGGCCGGACCCTCGGGAACGTGACGTACGCCTCGTACCGGCCGGTAGGACACGGTCTAGGGTGGGCGAGGCAGCCGCGCCCCCGCGCAGTGCCCACCCGCGCAGAGCCCACCTGGAAGGGAAGTCCCCATGCCCGAGGCAGTCATCGTCAGTGCCGCTCGTACCCCGATCGGTCGGGCCAACAAGGGCTCGATGACCGAGTTCCGGCCCGACGACCTCGCGGCGTTCATCGTGAAGACGGCGCTGGACAAGATCCCGGCCCTGGACCCGTCGACGATCGACGACCACTACCTGGGCTGCGGCCTGCCCGGCGGGGAGTCCGGCAACAACATGGCCCGCGTCGTCAACGTCCTCAACGGTCACGACGACGTGCCGGGTGCGACCATCACCCGCTACTGCTCGTCCTCGGTGCAGACCACCCGGATGGCCTTCCACGCGATCAAGGCCGGTGAGGGCGACGTCTTCATCTCCTCGGGCGTGGAGACGGTCTCGCGGTTCATGAAGGGCACCTCCGACCACTGGCCCGACACCAAGAACCCCGTCTTCGCCGACGCCGAGGCCCGGACCGCCGCGACCGCCGAGGGCGGTGTCGACTGGCACGACCCCCGCGAGGACGGGCAGGTCCCCGACGTCTACATCGCCATGGGCCAGACCGCGGAGAACGTCGCGAGGCTGCGCGGCCTCCGCCGCCAGGAGCTCGACGAGTTCGGCGTCCGGTCGCAGAACCTGGCCGAGAAAGCGATCGCCGACGGCTTCTGGCAGCGCGAGATCACCCCGGTGACCACGCCCAGCGGCACCGTCGTGTCCGCCGACGACGGTCCCCGCGCCGGCGTCACCTACGACGGCATCAAGGACCTCAAGCCGGT
>JAGQUE010000412.1:2134-2313 GCA_020438665.1 Nocardioidaceae bacterium
TCATCATGTCCGACACCAAGGCCGCCGAGCTCGGCCTGAAGCCACTGGCCCGGATCGTCTCCACCGGCGTCTCCGGCCTGTCCCCGGAGATCATGGGCCTGGGTCCGGTCGAGGCCACCAAGCGCGCCCTGGCCCACGCCGGCATGAGCATCGGCGACATCGACCTGGTCGAGATCAAC
>JAGQUE010000413.1 GCA_020438665.1 Nocardioidaceae bacterium
CGAACCGACCCCCCAGCTCGGACTCCACCAGCGTCCGCACGATCGACAGGCCGAGGTTGGTGGTGCTGTCGAGGTCGAAGTCGTCGGGTACGCCGACCCCGTCGTCGGTGACCGTGACCCACAACCGGCCCCGGCTGCGGCGGGCGGAGACGACGACCTCGCCGGCCGTTCCCGGCTCGGGGTAGCCGTGCTCCACCGCGTTCTGGAGCAGCTCGGTGAGGACCATGGCCAGCGCGGTGGCGGTCTCGGAGGGCAGCTCGCCGAACGAGGAGTCCCGCTCCACCGACACCGAGGCGCCCACGACGCTGACGTCGGTGACCATCCGGCACAGCCGGTCGAGGATGTCGTCGAACTGCACCTGGCCCTCGACCGACTGGCTGAGGGTCTCGTGGACGATGGCGATCGAACCGACCCGGCGGACGGCCTCCTCGAGCGCCCCACGAGCAGTCGGCTCCTGGATCCTGCGCGCCTGCAGCCGCAGCAGCGCGGCGACCGTCTGGAGGTTGTTCTTCACCCGGTGGTGGATCTCGCGGATGGTGGCGTCCTTGGTGACCAGCTCACGGTCACGGCGGCGCAGGTCGGTGACGTCGCGGACCAGCACGAGCGCGCCGATCCGCTCCCCTTCGGGTCGCAGTGGGATCGAGCGGACGATCACCGCGATGTCCTTGGTGGCGACCTCGGTGTCGCGGGCCTGCGTGCCGCCGAGGACGGCGCTCAGCGACTCCTCGTCGGTGCCGCGCCGCATCGGCAGCAGGTCGCGGGTCACCTCGGCCAGCACCAGCCCGGACAGGTCGCCGCTGTGGCCGAGCCGGCGATAGACCGACAGCGCGTTGGGGCTGGCATAGACGACCTCGCCGGACCGGTTGATGCGCACGAACCCGTCACCGACCCGCGGTGAGTCCGCGTGGTCGCTGCGCTGGCCCGGGGCGGGGAAATGACCGTGGGCGATCATCTGGCTCAGGTCGCCGGCGGTCTGCAGATAGGACAGCTCCAGCCGCGACGGCGTGCGTACGCCGAGCAGGTTGGTGTTGCGTCCCACGACCGCGATGACACGCTCGGCGCGGCGTACGGGGATGGTCTCCACCCTCACCGGGACGTCGTCGCGCCACTCGGGGTCGCCCTCGCGGGCCACCCGCCCCTGCGAGTAGGCGGCGTCGAGCAGGGGCCGCCGTCCGACGGGGATGAAGGTGCCGACCACGTCGTCGACATAGGCGGTGGGACCGGTGGTGGGGCGCATCTGGGCACCGGCCCAATAGCCCTTGCTCTCCCGGTCGGGGAGCCACAGCACGAGGTCGGCGAAGGACAGGTCGGCGATGATCTGCCAGTCGGCCAGGAGCAGGTGCAGCCAGGCGACGTCGTCGGCGTCGAGGTCGGTGTGCGCACGCACCAGTTCGCTCATCGAGGGCACGCAAGGCAGCGTAGTGTTGGCCCGGCAGGCAGCAGGACCAGGACCGGGTGTCGACCGGTCCGCCCCGGGCCGCGGGGGCGAGCGAGGAGCGAGGACTTGGGGACCGGATACTGGCAGGCCGTGCGAGCGGCCGGGCTGACCGTCCCCGATGACCGGCCCCTCAACGAGCTGACGGCCGAGCTGGCGACGATGCTCGGCTCCCCCGACCCCGAGGAGCGCGACGGGGCCGCCTATCCCACCTTGGCGACCTGGATCGACCGCGGGGTCTATGACGACCTGCTCTCCGGCCTGGGCGACGGCATGGCTGCGGGACTCGGCGTCGGGCTGGGCGAGCAGGGCAGCGACACCGTGTTCCGCCGCAGCTTCTCGGCGCTGATCCTGGCCCAGTGCATCGAGCGCGACAACGTCAAGCAGGTCCTCCCTGCCGACAAGGTCCTCGAGTGGGGCGACCGCATCACGACGTGGTACCTCCGCGAGAACGACCTCCGCGGCTTCGTGCCCGGCAAGGGCTGGGCCCACGCGATCGCCCACGGCGCCGACGCGGTCGGGTGCCTGGCGTCCTCGCCCCACCTCGGTGGCCCTGAGCTGACCGTGCTGCTCGACGTGATCGCCGACCGGGTGCTGCTGCGCGCCGACACCCTGCTGGTGTCGGGCGAGCCCGACCGGATGGCCGCGGCCACGCTCAACGTGCTGCGGCGCGACCTGCTCCCGTTGACCATCGTCGAACCCTGGGTGGCGCGGCTCGCGTCGGCCGCGGTCCAGCCCATCGGCGACGACCGCCGTGACCCCTACCTCGACAGCGGCAATGCCGAGGCCTATCTCCGGGCGCTCTATCTCCAGCTCGCGATCGGGCAGCGGCTGCCGTCGGTCCGCTCCGACCTGCTGCTCGTGCTGGTCGACGCCCTGCGCCGGACCAACCGCGGCTACCTCC
>JAGQUE010000414.1 GCA_020438665.1 Nocardioidaceae bacterium
AAGAGCAACGACAAGAAGCGCGCCCGGATCAACGCGATGCGACTGTTCCTCAACATGCACGACTATGAGGGCAAGGACCCCGACGTCGTGTTCGACCCCGACCCGCTGGTGGTCTCGCGCGGCCAGCACGAGACCGGCGACTGACGGGCCTTGCACGTCCGGGCCGGAGCGGGCACCGTGGACCGATGACGCGACCCACGTTGTACGACGCCGCCGGCGGCGGGCCCGCCATGTATGACCTGGCCCATGCCTGGCACCAGCGGGTGCTCGCCGACCCGGTCGTCAGCCACGCGTTCTCCCACGGGTTCCACCCCGACCACAGTGCGCGGCTGGCGGCGTACTTCGGCGAACAGCTGGGTGGCCCGGCGACCTATTCCGAGCGCATCGGCGACCAGAGCTTCGTGGTGCGCCTCCACGCCGGCAACGGCGAGCACCACGAGCTGAGCCAGCGGGCGCTCGCCTGCTTCGTCGAAGCCCTGGACGACTGCCGTATCCCGCCGGACCCCGACCTGCGGCAGGCACTCACCGACTGGTTCACCCACGGCATCGGGCTGATGGACGCCTATCCCGACTCACCCGACGACGTGCCCGACGGGCTGGCGATCCCGCGGTGGGGCTGGGAAGGGCCGTCGGCCTGACCAGTCCACCCGCAGCGGAATCAGTGGCGCGGGTCACACAATACGGCGGTTTCGGCGCCCCTGTGACCGCCGACTTGCCTGGATCGGTCAAGTTTTCCGAAACCCTCAACTCGCACGCGATGTGGCCGACAAGATGCCCCGGTGAGCATTTCGTGGTGGGCCTCGCCTGAGGGACCGGAGACGCCGTCGGCGCACGCCGTGTCCCACGCACTCACCCATGCCGCCCGCCGTGCCACGCAGGTGGCCCGCACCCACTCCGCGTCGTTGCCCGCCTGGCGGCTGCCGTGGACGCGGGGGCGACTGTTGGCAGGGGCGCTGCTGACGCCGGTCCTGGCCGTCGGAGTCCGGCAGCTCGTCGGTGCCGAGCGGCTCGTGCACCCCGGTTGGGCCGTGGCCGTCTTCGTCGTCGCCGCCCTCGGCGCGCTCGTCGTCGGCAGTTATCTGCCGTCACACATCTATGGTCACCGGCTACCGCTCGGAACCAGTGTGCAGGCCGTCACCGCACTGTTCTATGTCGCGCTGGCCGGCTATGTCCTCGGCCAGCCCGGCCTGACCACCCGCCATGCCACGTTCGCCATCGCGATCTTGGTGTTCGGCCTCGTGCTGCGCACCCATGGGACCCGGCTCCACCCGTTGCGTCACTGACGATCCGCGGGCAGTCGCACCGTGAACGTCGCTCCGTGTCCGGGGCCGGCCGACGCTGCCGTCAGCTCACCGCCGTGGCCACGCACGATCGAGCGCGCGATGGTCAGTCCCACCCCGTTGCCAGACGTCGACCTGCTGCGGCCCTGCCCTCGATAGAACCGTTCGAAGACCCGCTCGAGGTCCTCCTCGCGCACCCCTTCGCCGGTGTCCGCCACCGAGACCACGGCGTCGCGTCCCTCACGGCGGCTGGTGACCGTGATGGAGCCGCCGGCCGGCGTTGCCGCGAGCGCGTTGCCGACCAGGTTGGTCACCACCTGGCCGATCCGGTCGGCATCGACGTCCGCCGGGAGTGCAGCCTC
>JAGQUE010000415.1 GCA_020438665.1 Nocardioidaceae bacterium
CTGGCACGTAGGCGCCACCGGCGGTACATGATCCCATCACCGCCGCGATCTGTGGGATGCCCAACGCGCTCATGGTGGCCTGGTTGTAGATGATGCGTCCGAAGTCGTCTGCGTCGGGGAAGACCTCGTCCTGCATCGGCAGGAACGCCCCGCCCGAGTCGACCAGATAGACGCACGGCAGCGCGTTGTCGGCGGCGACCTGCTGGGCCCGGAGGTGCTTCTTGACCGTCATCGGATAGTAGGTGCCGCCCTTGACCGTCGCGTCGTTGGCGACGACGACCACCTCGCGCCCGTTGACGCGCCCGATCCCGGTGACGACCCCGGCCGACGGGACCGCAAAGTCGTCGCCCTCGGCGCCATACATCCCGAACGCCGCCAGCGCGTTGAGCTCGAGGAACGGGCTGCCGGGGTCGAGCAGCCGGTCGACCCGGTCGCGCACCAGCATCTTGCCCCGGCCGGTGTGCTTGGCGCGGGCGCTCTCGGAGCCGCCGCGGCGTACGGCGGCCAGCCGCTCGCGCAGCTGGTCGACCAGGTCGCGCATCTCCGACGCCATGGCCGCCCCTTCCGCCGCGGAACCCCCTGACCCGCCCAGCCGGCCGGTCGATCAGGTTAACGATCGCTAACCAAAGTAGCGCGCGGGAGGCGACCTGTCGACCAGGACCCCGTCGACGTTGGCTAGAGCCGCAGCTCCAGCCGCGAGCAGGTCGGCTTGGAGCAGCAGATCATCATCTGGTCCATCGCCGCCTGCTCCCGCTTGGTGAGGACCAGGTCGCGGTGGTCGACCGAGCCCGACACGATCGGCGTGACGCACGAGCCGCAGATCCCGTCGCGGCAGTCGTTCTCGATCTCGACACCCAGCGCCAGCACGACCTCCAGGATGTTGGCGTCCGGCTTGAGCCGCAGCGTGTGGCCCGACTCGGTGAGGACCAGCTCATAGGTGTCGCCGTCGATGGCGGGCGGGGTGTCGTCGACCTCGACGCCGGCCCGTGAGAACAGCTCGAACCTCACCATGTCTTGGTCGGGTCCGTGCACGGCCTCGGCCGCGGCCTCCACGGCTCGCAGCAGCGGCAGCGGCCCACACACATAGACCAGCCCGCCCCCGGGCACCGACCGCACGATGGCGTCCAGGTCGGGGCGACCGTCGACGTCCTCGGCGAGATAGGCCACGCGTTCGCCGAGGGCCGCGAGGCGGGTGCGGAACGCCATCGAGTCGGCCGTCCGGCCACCGTAGGTCATCGAGAACGGCGCCCCGCGACGGGCGAGCTCCTCGGCGAAGGTCATGATCGGCGTGACGCCGATCCCGCCGGCGATGAGCGCGTGGAAGGGCGCGTCCTCGAGGTTGAAGTGGTGTTTGGGGCGGGTGACCATGAGTCGGTCGCCGACGCGCAGTTGCTCGTGGACGAAGTCGGATCCCCCGCGCGACCCCGGCTCCCGCAGCACCGCGATCTGGTAGGACGACAGGTCCTGGGGGTCGCCGCACAACGAGTACTGCCGGGTGGTCCCGTCGGGCACATAGATGTCGATGTGGGCGCCCGGCGACCACGCCGGGAGGGGCCGGTCGCTCTCGATGCGGGTGAGCCGGACCGAGACGACGCCCTCGGCCTCCCAGGTCATCTGCTGCACGCGCAGCTCGCGCTGCTCCACCATCAGCCCGCCGCCTCCTCCCCCGTGAGACCGAGCAGCTCCCGGAGGCTGTCATAGGCCCGCTCGGGGTGGCGGACGTCGAAGCGGACCGTCGTGATGCCGAGGGCTTCGGCGCCGCGGACGTTGGCCATCTGGTCGTCGACGAAGACCATCTCGTCGTAACCCACGCCCAGCCGCTCCGCCATCAGCTCATAGAGCCGCGGGTGCGGCTTGAGGAAGCCCTCCACCGAGCCGTCGACGAGCACGTCGACGTCGTCGAGCACGTGGAGCTGGGCGATCCACTCGTCGGAGTGGAAGGCGCGCAGGTCGTTGGTGAGCACCCCGATGGGGTGCCCGGCCAGCTTGGCCTCGTGGAGCAGCGCCAAGGCACCCGCCCGCACCATGCCCGGCCGTGGCGGGTCATAGAGGTGGGCGATCATCTCGCGGATCGACCCGCCTCCCCCGCCGCCGAGCTCGGCCCACTCCAGCGCGCGGTGGTCCCAGTAGTCGCGCTCGGTGATGAGCTCGGCCTGGAGGTCGGCCCAGTCGGGGTCCGGCTGCTCCTCGGAGGCGAGGGGGCCCCGACCGTGCAGCAGCTCATGGATCGGCGTCCCGGGGGCGTGCTGCTCGGCCAGCTCGAACGGCGTGACCAGTACGGGTCCACCGAAGTCGACGATCAGCGCTGCCGGGCGCTCCGCGCTGCGGCGTACGGCGCCCACGGGTGTCTGGCCCAGGGTTGATTCGCTCAGTGTTCCGGCTCCTCGATGATCGCTCGGTCGAAGAGGACCACGTTGCCCGTCCAGCGGCACGACGCGCACCACGTGAGGAACACCCGCTCCTCGGCCACCCACCATTCGGAGGTGAGTCCCCCGTCGAGCGAGGACCCGCACATCGGGCAGAACTTCGGGCGGTCGAGCAGGTGTCGCTCGGCATGCGGCGAGAACCACTCGGTGGGCGGCGGCAGCCGGTGCGGGTCCGGCGGCAGGTTCGGATCGAACGGGGGGACGCTCCGGTCGTGCGTCGCCATCCACCCGTCGACGTGGTGCCCGCCGCCGGTCGCGCCCGGCCCGTGTGACTCAGCCACCGGCTCCCGCGCTCTCGCGTGCCGCGGCGGCGTCACGGTGGAG